>NZ_JAVRMB020000084.1:0-12902 GCF_031844845.1 Endozoicomonas sp. | reverse complement strand
ACGGCCTGGTTGGCGAGCTGTTTGTCGAGGGTGACGATGAGGCGTCCGTGGTCTCGAAGGTGATGGCTAAAGTGACCGGGGAAGTGGTCGCCACCCAGCGTCAACTGGTTCAGGGTGCAATCGACTGGGTTCAGAGACAGGATCCCTGGCCACAAGGTCAGGAGTCCAGTCGTCAACAACTGGTTAACCTGCTGAGCCCGCGGGTCCGGTCACTGGTAAGCCCCGCAGTCGGTGATGTGGCCGGGCGGCTGGCGGAGCAAACCGGTCAGGAGCCAAAGCAACTGACAGGCGGCGTTGTGCCGTACCTTCAGCAGCAGCTGGCAAAGGGTCAGAATCTGGAAGCCCTGGTGGGCCACAGCGTGGACTGGCTAATGGACTGGGTAAAGGATCATGGGCAGGTCATTGATCAGGATGTGGAAAGCCATGTGCAGGGTCTGTTGAAGCAGGCCACACCGGAACTGGAAGCTGCAATCCACAAGCGGCTGGCCACCCTCAGAGGTGCAGCGGCAGCAAGCGCTGAGCAGGGTGAGGGTGTCGTGGCCTTTGCCCGGCAGGCAATGAAAGACCTGGTTCCGGATCCCATGGGTGACCCGGAGCTGGTTGGCCTGGCCGCACTGCAATCCATAAACCCTGTGGATAGTGATATTGAAGAACAGTCCGGCCAGGATACATGGTCAGAAGTCCGTCAGGCGATGACCCGGGAAGGCAGTCAACTGGCAGGCGATGTGGCCGGTCTGGCCATCGGTGAGTTCCGGGATAACCTGAAGACGGTACGTTCTGTGGTGACACCGCATATCAATGCGGTGATGACCGAGGCGGTCAGCGAAGGTGCGGTCTTCATGGCCCGGCGCAACGCTGAGCGGGAGCGGTCGGATACGATCCGGGGTTTCACAGCGGCAATGACACCGTGGCTGACGACATCGGTCGTAGAACTGCTAAGCCAGCGATTGACGTCTGATACGTGGTGTGAAGAGACGGTGACCGATGTCCGGGAAGCAGCAGAAACGGCGTTAGCCCCCGGCGCAAAAGATAAGGGGACAGCGAGCAAGCTGGCACAGGTAGCAGAGCGGGTCATGAAAGAAGGGGTGGCCGATGTGCTCAGTCAGGGTGCAGACCAACTGGAACAGGTCATGGGCAAACTACCCCATGAGAGTCTGAAACAGTTGGCCAGTGACTTTGTTCTGCACAGTACAAAGGAGGGTGCTGTCTGGCTGGAAGGTCTGGTTAAAGCGCTTTATACCCCGGGTGCCAGCAATCATTCCGTGGTCTCGAAGGTGATGGAGAAGGTTACTCGGGAGGTTGTCGCTGCCCAGCGAGAACTGGTTCAGGGGGGGATAGACTGGATTCGGGAGCAGGGTTCCGGGTTTCAGGATCAGGAGCCCCACCGTCAGCAGCTGATCAACCTGCTGAACCCGCGGGCCTGGTCACTGGTAAACCCGACGGTGGCTGATGTGGCCAGGCAGCTTGCGGAGCAAACTGGTCAGGAACCAAAGCAACTGGCAGGCGGCGTCGTACCGTATCTCCGGCAGCAGCTGGCAAAGGATCAGACGCTCGAGGCTATGGTGGGTTTCAGCGTAGATTGGCTAGCGAACTGGGCAGATAAAAATGGACGGGTAATAGAAGACGATGTTGAGAGCCATGCCAGGGAGTTGATAGCTGAGATTGCCAAAGATCTGGAACCCGCCATTTGCCGGCAACTGAAAACTCTGCGGGACTCTGTTGTGAAGAGCCAGAAGGCCGGTGAGAATGCGGTTACTTTTGCCCGCCGGGCTGCCCATGAATTTGCGCCTGCCAGGGTAGTGGGTACTGCTGTTGGTAGTGGAAACCAATGGGCTGCCAGGCTGCCATCACTGATACCGGGCTTGAGTCAGGGAATTACAGCGGTTATCAAGCAGGGGGCTGATGTCGTTCATTCCAAAACAGGTATCTTCCCAGCCGGTGTTCTCCCAATCATTGTGCCCCATGTTCAGAGGATCGTTGATGAAGCAGTGAGTGCTGGTGTTGAATATGGCATCCAGCAGCTTGCAGAACCGTCAGATGGTAATGTGGATCATATTGCCCGGGCAGTAAGTGGTCATTTACAAGGTATTATTGCCGGCTATTTAAGTCAGGGCGTTGCTGATGGTATTGAGTATGCAGCCAGGTCTGTTGATGCGGGTCTGAGCACAATTCAGACGTCAGTTGAGGAGGCGTTGACTCAACAGTTGGTTGGGGAGGGAGATGAAAATCCAGCCGATCTGGCCTCTTTATTAACGCCTCAGATCGAAGGGGTTATTGATCAGGCTTTGAATCAAGCCAGGGGCTCTGTGTTTGCAGGAATGGCAAAATGGATTGAAAGCAATGCATCCACTGCAACTCCCTGTCTGCATAGAGCCATTGATCAGGTGCTGGTTCATATTATGGCCAATGGGGGAGAATGGCTGCTCCGCCATCAAGAAGGGATTGCCAGTGAGGTGATGCCGCGCATCCAGAAGGTTGTCACTGAAACATTGATTAAAACTCAGGCTGATATTGTTCGAAGTGTGGCTATCTGGATGAGTGATGAAAAGAATATAAAAGAACTCGTATCAACATTTACTCCTCACATACTGCCAGCTGTTACAGACATTGTGGTTCAAACAGTGGCCAGACAAGCTGCTGAAAAAACGGGCCAGAATATCAGTGATATTGTTCATTCAATGACTCCGTATATAACACCGATTGTTGATAAAGCGTTGACTCATGCTACGGCCTGCAGTGTCCGGTGGTTTGCTGATTGGGCCCGGCAGCATAAGCTGGAAATTACCTCTCTGGCAGAGCCTTTTATTGAGAAAACGGTTCAGGATGTAATGCCTGCGGTAAAGACAGCGGTGAAAAATAAAGCGATCACCCTGGCGCAAAATAAAGCACAGGCTATTGACTTTAATACGCTGGCAGCAGAGTTGGCAGTGGCCTTTGCTGATCGTTTTGATCCCTCATCGCTCAGCACGGGAGTGGTAAAGATTGGCCCGAAAACCAATGTGATAAAAGAGCTGCCCAAACTTTTATGTTTATTGCTGCAGACTGTCGAAACCTATGACTGTCTTGGGGGTAATCTGACAGAGCCCGTTGAAATTGATCATGTGACAATTGCTGGTCGTGAGTTTAAAAATATCAAGGCTCAGCTTGTGCGTATGCCGGATGGCTCAATCCATATTCGTCATATGAATCTGGTATTCCGTGATGCAGATAATATCGATATTGATATAGAAATGACCGGGGTGTCACTCTCCTATCAATTACCGGAAAAAAGTAAGTTATATAAATCGGCCCTGTTATGCGGTGCATCCATGATGAGTCCTGTGGATTCTGCACGGAGTTTGTTGAATACATTCTTACCGGAAAATATCGACATTAAGGTGGATCAAATTACCGGCGAATTTCGTGATGACTTGATGGATGGCCCTGAAGATGACACCGTTGGCTTTGGTCTTAGCAAGATAGAAATTTCTGTTCGATTGCATAAATATTATCCGGCGCTTTACACCGATATCAGAGTCAGACCTCAAGAGGCAATCAAGGCTTCTATTAAAGGAGAAGGGGTTGTTGAACATATGGATGCTGATGTTTATATTGACAAAAATCGTAATGGTTATGTTGATGTGACAGGGCAGGCAGATCCTGCCAGGCTGCACAGTATTCTGGGGTGGCTTGTTGGCGGCAAGGTTCATGTAAGTACAAGGGTTCCTGTGAAAAACGGCATCGCTGCGTTAAATGACATTGAGGGAATCAGTGTTAGCACCGACAGTCGTTTTTCCTGGTTATGTAATGCCCTGTTAAAGAATACGCTCAAAGCAAATAATCCGGGTTTTACCGTGGGAGAAAATGGTAACCAGGTATTAAAACTAAAGCTGACCCCATTCTCTGAAAACAGGTCAAACCCTGTTACCCGATGGTTAGCCAAAGCGGCAAATCGTATTTTTCAGTTCTTCTTTTCAAAACCCATTGAAATACGGATGTCGTTCAAAGGAGCACCCTATACGCCTGCACCAATGGGCGAAAAGGGTTTGGGGACATTCAATTTTGGACGGTTTATTGATGGGTTGTCTCCCTGGCCTCTATCGATTCAGAATGATACTCATGAGGAACTCCTGCGGGAACTGAGAGCTGTTTCAGGTTCTGGGGATCCGCAAGCTCGTATACGACAGCTTGATAAACTCATTGATTGCGTGCTTGAAGAATTTAGACTGGGTAATTCACCGTCAGACCTTGGCCTGGTGAGAGAATTTGCTATAGAAGACCTTGTTTTACTGGTTAATAACGTGAAGCATAATGACGATGATCAGGCTCGGGCTCGCTTGCTATTCCTGATTGCCAGCCTGACAGAGGCTTTACCGGAAAAAGCAGTGCAACTGGTTAATGAATCTGGCTTTACCCCTGAATCTGGCGGGCAACCCTATTTGATACATCTTATTTCGACGACGCCAAAAGATTCCTGGCTTGCCAATCCGGTGGAAGGGACTGTTATGGAACCCATTTATCAGGAGCAGCAATTCAAGCAATTACAGGAGTTCTGGCATAATAGTAAGAGTAACCCTGATGGCAGTATTTATAGTGAGGATAGTGAAAAAGGACCTGTTCAGGAATGTGGTGAAAAGGCAGCTGAGTGGATGAATAGGCTCAGCGATAAAATGAATATGCCAAATGAATTCAAATTTATGCTGGCAAGGGATTTTGATTTTACAGATAAGCTGTTCAATCCTGCTACATCAAATAAACAGGGTTTGATATCAAACGCTCCTGCAGGTCAGAATCTGCATACTTTACAACGGGTAACCCCGGTAGATGTCAAGCAGCGTCTGGATTGGAAAAAACTCCGATTTGTCATGCCTGATGGCGTTAAACTTGACAATGCGCCTCCTGCGGCTTAGGCCGGATATGAGTTGTTGAGTTCTATTCGTATAAAAATAAATAGTCTATGTGCTATATATGGAAGTTTAATTCTGATTTATGAAATGCGAGGTGGGAGCTATGCAATATGGTTTAATGGCTAACAGCGAAAGTTATTTTAGTGATGATGCACCTCCACCTCTCTCCTCAAAAACAAAAAAGGCCAGTGCTGATGCTCAATACAGGGGGCGCCGGGTTGAATGTGCTGATTTAAAATTAAATTCTGGGGTACCTGGGGTATCTGGGGTAAAAGAAAGGGAACCGTATTTCCGAAAACCCTGGGGTTCGGTTATGCCTGAAGGTACTGGAAAGAGATTTGGGAAAAGGCAGGTGAGATATATAAGTACAGCTGCATCGCGTAATGAACCAAATCCTGTCAAAGACTTCGAGAAATTTGTGAACGGTGAGGCGATAACAAAAGAGTTTTTAATAAAAAATGTGATGAGGTTCATGGATGTTCGTGGTGTAAAAGCGTTGGGGTATTATTGTGATAATATGTATGCACAGATGGATAGAGAACATAGTGTAAATAATATAAATGAGAAAAACTTTTGTTCTTTGGTCAGGAAAAATGCGTTAGCTCTTGTTGAAATAATATTGAAAGACAATCAGCAGTCGGAAACAGTAATGTTCCGGAAGCTTTATCTTCTTTCTCATTCGGGGAAATTTTGTGAACTTTTAGTGTGGGCTGAGACTATGGTAAAGCTTTTAGGAGGATACCCTAATAAACCGAAAGGAAAATTGCTGGTGATAGAGTTGAAAAAGATTGATGCTTTTATTGAACTGGCTAGATATGAGGAGGCTTTGACTCTGATGAAAAATATTAACACTGATTATGTAGAGGGAGTCTTCTGGAAATCCATGGTCAAACTCCATGTCAGGAAAAAGGAATTTGATCAGGCTAGAATTTATTTGAAGTCTTTAAGATCAAAAAATATAATCAAATATCCTGAATATGATAGAACTTTAAGATGGGTAGATTATTGTGACAAGGAATCTGCAGCAGATGCCAAATCTGAAGTGAGAGAACCTGTGTTTTGTGATGGTGAAGCAACTGGAGAAATGGAGAGTCAGGCGTCGGTTAGAGTAGGGTTTGAATCCTCCAATAGGCCACCTGAAAGAATGAAGGTATTCAGGCTGTCAGAGGAAGATTCAAATAATAGTAAAGTCAGTTCAGAGATTGAATGCACTGTTTCTGATGATCTGAAGACTGGTACGGGTGATACCGGAGTGGCTGCTTATAAAAATATTCGTCAGATCTGGCCTGTCTATGTTAATCAAAATAATGTTGATATGGATAATCTATCGGATAAATGTGTTAAGCAAATATGGAATATCGAGTACATTTGTACTAATAGTTTGGTTTAAATGGAAAATTATTTGACTTGTATCTTTTTTAACATGCTTCATGGAATTCAATATGCTTGAGTACTTCTTTGTCATAAGAGAGAGGTGTATATATCTTCACAACAGGAGTCACTGTTCAAACGATGCCTGTTGTGAAGTGGTAAGCCTGGTTACACAAGCATTGGTTTCAGGAAACGCCCGGTATGAGACTCTGGAGTTTCTGATACGGCTTCCGGTGTGCCAGCGGCAATAATCTGACCTCCTCCATCACCCCCTTCTGGCCCCAGATCGATAATCCAGTCTGCGGTTTTAATGACATCCAGGTTGTGTTCAATAACCACGACACTGTTTCCATGGTCTCTCAAACGATGGAGAACCAATAATAGTTGCTCAATGTCGTGAAAGTGCAATCCGGTAGTCGGCTCATCCAGAATATAAAGGGTTTTACCGGTATCCCGCTTGGATAGCTCCTTGGCCAGTTTTACCCGCTGTGCTTCACCGCCAGACAGTGTGGTCGCGTTTTGTCCAAGGTGAATGTAGGAAAGGCCAACATCCATAAGCGTTTGCAGCTTTCGCTTGACGGCAGGAATTGGGTCAAAGTATTGCAGGGCCTCTTCAACCGTCATCTCCAGAACTTCGTGAATACTTTTGCCCTTGTATTTTACTTCCAGAGTTTCACGGTTGTAACGCTTGCTATTACAGACGTCGCAGGCCACATAAATATCCGGCAGGAAGTGCATCTCTACTTTGATAAGACCATCTCCCTGACAGGCTTCACATCTGCCACCCTTAACGTTAAAGCTGAAGCGACCAGGTTTATAACCCCGTGACCGTGCTTCCTGAGTGCCGGCAAACAGCTCGCGAATGGCAGTGAAAATCCCGGTGTAGGTTGCAGGGTTGGAGCGAGGTGTCCGGCCAATAGGGCTCTGGTCAATATCAATGCACTTATCAAAGTGGCTGATACCCCTCAGTGTCTTATAGGGCGCAGCGGTTAAAGTGCTGGCCTTGTTGAGTGCAGTGGCTGCCAGAGGGTAAAGAGTTCCATTAATTAATGTGGACTTTCCGGAACCGGAAACCCCGGTAATACAAGTCATCAGGCCAACCGGAATTTCCAGCGTGACATTTTTCAGGTTATTGCCGGTGCAACCACTGAGCTTGAGGGTTTTCTTTGAATCTATGGGTGTTCTGCGAGCAGGTACATCGATCTTGCGAATACCGGAGAGATATTGCCCGGTTAAGGACGCTGGCGTATCCATAACCTGCTCAGGTGTACCCTGGGCAACAATTTCACCACCATGAATACCGGCGCCAGGGCCAATATCAATTACATGGTCGGCACTGCGAATGGCCTCTTCGTCATGTTCAACGACAATGACTGTATTGCCGAGATCTCTCAGGCGGGTCAGGGTGCTCAGAAGACGCTCATTATCACGCTGGTGTAGCCCAATACTGGGTTCGTCCAGAATGTACATGACGCCTACAAGACCCGCGCCAATCTGGCTGGCCAGTCTTATTCTCTGGGCCTCGCCGCCGGAAAGGGTGTCGGCACTGCGATCCAGTGACAGGTAATTAAGGCCCACATTGACCAGAAAGCTGAGACGGTCACAAATTTCCTTAAGCACTTTTTTAGCAATCTCTCCGCGACGGCCCGGTAAATTCAGATCCTGAAAGTAAGCCAGTGCTTTCTCCACAGGTAACTTGACCAGGTCCGGTAAGCTTTCTTCTTGAATAAATACATTTCGGGCTTCTTTGCGCAGACGGGCTCCTTTGCAGGAAGGGCAGTGTTGGGTGCTCAGATATTTAGTCAGCTCTTCCCGAACTGACTGGGATTCGGTATCCCTGAAGCGTCGTTCAAAGTTAGGAATGATACCTTCAAAGGCGTGTCGTTTTTTATAGACATCACCCCGGTCGTTGACGTAACTGAAATTGACTTCCTCATCATCGGAACCATGAAGAATGACCTGCTGTTGTTCCTGACTTAAATCATCAAAGGGGGTATCAATGCTGAAGCCATAGTGTGCGGATAGCGATTTCAGCAGATGAAAGTAGTAAACACTGCGGCGATCCCACCCACGGATAGCACCCTCAGCCAATGTCAGTTCAGGGTGTTGAACAATACGGTCCTGGTCAAAGAACTGTTTAACACCCAGCCCGTCACAGGTAGGGCAGGCGCCTGCAGGATTGTTAAACGAAAACAGTCTGGGTTCCAGTTCGTTAATGCTATAACCGCATTCCGGACAGGCAAAGCGGGCAGAGAAGGTAATGTCGTTTTTTGAATCCTCGTCCATATAGCTGATGGTGACCAGACCGTCAGTGAGTTCCAGTGCGGTTTCAAAGGACTCTGAGAGACGAAGTTGCAGGTCTTCGCGCACTTTAAAGCGGTCAACCACCACTTCGATGGTGTGCTTTTTCTTTTTATCCAGCGTTGGTGGTGTATCAAGATCCGTGACAATCCCGTTAATTCTGGCCCGGATAAAACCGTTGCTTCTCAGCTCATTGAATACATGCAGATGCTCGCCTTTTCGGGCTCTTACCACCGGTGCCAGGAGCATCAGTTTCGTGCCTTCGGGCATTGCCAGTACCTGATCAACCATCTGGCTGATGGTTTGGGCTTCCAATGGCAAATGGTGAGTTGGGCAGCGTGGAATACCGGCCCGGGCAAACAATAAACGGAGGTAGTCGTAAATTTCAGTGATGGTGCCGACGGTGGAACGGGGGTTGTGGCTGGTGGACTTCTGCTCAATAGATATGGCTGGAGAAAGACCTTCGATATGGTCTACATCGGGCTTTTCCATCATGGACAGGAACTGGCGGGCATAAGCTGACAGCGACTCCACATAACGCCGCTGACCCTCTGCGTAGAGGGTGTCAAAGGCCAGAGAGGACTTGCCGGAGCCGGACAGTCCGGTGATCACAATCAGGCTGTCACGGGGTATCTCCAGGTTAATATTCTTAAGATTGTGTGTACGGGCGCCCTGTACGGTAATCTTTTCCACAGCCTTTTCTCCGTGCCGGTTTGGAAGCAAACGGAGCATTATAAATAGTCAATGGCCAAGTCTGTAGTAAAAATCGCTATATTCAGCAAAAGCATCCAGAGGTGACCATTGAAGTAAAGCCCTCCATCAGGGTAGGTAAAATACCCGGCACACCGGCAATCCCACTTTAGTGCAGCAGAATCAATGGCCAGTGATAGTAGGTGGCTGGCGTATGGATATTCAGTGAATGTTGACGTGATATTTTTGAAGGTGTCCGTCCAGCCTTCTGCCCCATCCTGGTTTTGGTGTTTCTTTCGTTCAGATAAATGGCCAGATAAAAAATAAGGGCTCAGGTAACTCCATCCATGGTTTACCAGACTGGTAATATAGTATGTGAAGAAAATTTTTTGTGTGTTGGTAACTATTTTTGGTTTGCCAGAGCATGGACAAACGGATGGCCAGAGTATCTTGCTGCCAGAATCCCATACTTTGTATATGTGAACGGCCAAATGCGCCCACATTAATAAATTCCTGGTAGTGATTAAAATCTTTTTTGTTTCGTTATGGTCGCTCTGAGTTAACAATATTACTGATTGGTCATCATTGGTGTTGAAAAGAGGCAGTTTGCAGTCTGAATTTTTAAGCTCATAGAGTTCATCAATACTGTTATCGCTTGAAATTGTACAATGCGTTCTTTTTCCATATTCGTTTATTGTTGTATAGTTTGCTGAAATTACAGTGGTGACTTTTTCTTCCTGTATTGATACTGCATGTATTGGATTAACAGGGAGTAGAAAAAATAGCAGGCTGTATGGTAAATAAAAAAATATTTGCGTCAGGCGTTTTTTGTCGATTGTTTTTGACATGAATAATGATCTATATTTCTGACTGATTTTTGTAGAGGAAGCTGTTCAATAGGAATGGCTTCCTTTTCTTCGTTTGGTGAACAATACGTTCGAATTGTTCTAAGGCTTATCGCAGATAAAAAAAGTGTATCTGGAAAGCTCTGGTCGTTTTTTTGTTTTACATGGGCTAATACTTCAGGCTTAAGCCGCTACCATTGAAAGAACCTTGTCCTTCAGGGAGTACCTGAAAATAGCAGCTACCGAGCAGAGCCGTCTTTCCTGCGAAGGAGGCTGTCGCAAAACCCACCGGGAACCTCATTCCCACGCTTTTAGGCCCTGAGGGTCCTGGCACTACCACGCAGGACCCCCAGGGCCTAAAAGCGTGGGAGCGAGGAGGGTTTTGCCACAACCGCCTTCGCGAGGATGACGGTCGGGGGGTGTTTTGCCCCTTTGCGACACCCTCCTTCGCGGGGATGACGCCGGTATATTCTAAATTGCAGTCTCCCTGAGAATGACTGATGACTTATTTATAGTCGGCTCGAAACTTATCGAACCGTGGCATTTTGACGCAGAGGCTTTATCTCATCCGGCGAGGCATCTCTGCGTAGCATCCGGGATGAAAATCCTGATAAACTTGCGCCGATAATGCTTACTAATGATAACTATCAATAGATAACCACCTATAAAAGATCAGGATTCGTTGTCGCACCATGTCATTTGTTGAATTGAAAGCTGCTGTATCTCTTACCATGGTCTTTGTCTTTCGGATGCTTGGGCTTTTCATGGTACTGCCTGTACTGGCCCTTTTTGCAGAGGAACTTCAGGGGGCATCGCCTGGCCTGATTGGCGTGGCCATTGGAGCCTATGGGTTCAGTCAGGCGCTGTTACAAATTCCTTTTGGCTGGTTATCCGATCGCTGGGGTAGAAAGCCGGTTATTCTGCTGGGATTGTTTATTTTTTTGCTGGGCAGTTTGCTGGCCGCAGAGGCAACGACCATTGAAGGGGTGATTGCTGGCCGTATTCTGCAGGGATGTGGCGCTATTGCCGGAGCAGTGACTGCTTTAATGGCCGACCTGACCCGGGAGCAGCACCGAACCAAAGCGATGGCAATGATTGGTATGGGCATTGGTGTTGCCTTTGCTATCGCCATGGTATTAGGCCCTGTAGTGAGTAATATCTGGGGGCTTTCGGGATTATTCTTATCAAACGCCCTGATGGCTGTGGCCGCGATGCTGATCATTATTTTAATGGTGCCCACGCCGGTGGTTACAAGGCGGGATCTCAACTGCTCTGTTGATCGCTCAGGTTTTCGACAGGTTCTTTTGAACGGAGAGCTGCTCAGACATATCGTTGGTATTTTTACCCTTCATTTTGTTTTGATGGCTCTGTTTGTTTTCGTTCCCGAGCTTCTGAATAAAGAGTTTGAGCGTTCTATGCACGGAGGCATTTACCTGGCAGTCATGGGACTCTCTTTTGTGATGATGATTCCACTGATCATAGTCAGTGAGCGGCAGCGTGTTCTGAAGCAGTGTTACATCCTCAGTATCATTATGCTATTTACTGCTTTTATCTTGTTATATCAGGGGGTACTCAGCCCGAAGATGCTATTGGCTGGCTTATTTGTCTTCTTCTTTGGTTTTAACTTCCTGGAAGCAACGCTTCCTTCACTCGTCAGTAAGCTATCGCCTGCGGGTACCCGTGGCACGGTTATGGGTGTCTATTCAACCAGCCAGTTTCTCGGGGCAGCCCTGGGGGGAAGCCTCGGCGGCTTTGCCCTGGAGTATGGTGGTGTTGTGAGTGCACTGGCGCTTTGTACAATTCCCACTGCCCTGTGGTGCTGGTTGTCTGTTACTATGAAACAGCCTCCTTATGTAAGTACAATGGTGATGGCTCTGGATCCTGAGCTTGGGGATGTAAACTCCATAAGTGCGAAGCTGGCCAGTATTGTCGGTGTTCAGGAGGTCACTGTGTTATCTGTAGAGAACACAGCGTATCTGAAAGTGGATAAACAACGGCTGGATTGGCCTGCACTTAAGCAATTTGGTCAGTGTTAGCAGTATGGTTTATAAAAATAAAAATAACGGGAACCATATATGAGTCTTTGGTTCTAATTTATGTGTATTGGTGTGAAATGACCTTTCTATTTATAGGGTTATTTTATGGGGCCATCGTACGGTATCTATCTGCTGATGGCTGTTTGAATTTGAATGATAATGGTGGAGAAGCTAAATGGCTCGTGGCATCAATAAAGTAATACTGGTAGGGAACCTTGGCAACGAACCTGAATTCAGGTCTACTGCTAATGGCAGTTCTGTGGCAAACCTGAGTGTTGCCACCAGTGAATCGTGGCGAGATCAAAATACTCAGCAAATGCAGGAAAAGACTGAGTGGCATCGGGTTGTCATTTTTGGGAAACTTGCTGAAATTGCTCAGCAATATCTTCATAAGGGATCAAAGGTTTATATTGAAGGTAGCCTGAGAACCAACAAGTGGCAGGATCAGAACGGACAGGATCGGTATACCACTGAAATTGTTGTTTCCGGCTATGGCGGTCAGATGCAAATGCTGGATGGTCGTCAGGATAATATGAACGCGCCAGCGGGTGGTGGCTATCAGCAGCAACAGCAGCAGTACCAGAAGCCACCGCAGCAGCAGCAACAACAACAACAACAACAGCCTTACCAGGCTCCAGCTCCACAGCAGCAGTCGCAATATAATGCGCCACAGCAGCAGGCTCCTGCGTCACCTGCACAGTCAGCACCACAACAAACGCAAGCAGCATCGCAGCCAGCTGGTTTTGATGACTTTGATGATGATATCCCGTTCT
>NZ_JAVRMB020000083.1:0-6602 GCF_031844845.1 Endozoicomonas sp. | reverse complement strand
AGATGTATATAAAAGACAGAGCTACACCAACCTGTGAATGGATCCTGTACAATCCCTGTACAGGATGACAGTGGGTGGAGAGTATCACTGTCATTGTGTACATGGACTGTACACAATCCACCCGGCAAGGATAGCCAGATCTCAGAGCATTCACATCCCTGTGAAATTGATCCTGTACAATCCCTGTACAGGATGACAGTGGAGTTGGCTGGTAAATTTATAGTGGCTACCTTCCTAAATGTGGAATTTATTCAAGGACAATTCCTAACCATGCCGGGATTGGCTTTACCTTTAGATGCTTTCATGCACTGACCCACAAAGAAACCAATCATTTTTTCCTGGCGTTCTGCTACCGGGAGCCAGTGGTACGGTCAGTTACATTGTGCAGATTGATTGACAGCGGATAATCCCCCAACCCTGTAAAGCCATATTTCCTGACTGATAAATCATCAGTAAGAAAACATTCGGGTAAAAATCAATCACAAATACAACATTAAATCATTAAATCATTAAATCCAGTTTCTACTGATTCAAATCAAGAAAACAAAACCCCAGCAGTTTTTAAATACTCACAACTTCATACAGACAACTTCATATAAACAACAAACTTAAAAAAGTTAATCACACTCATTTGCTGAATGCCTGACCCGTATAAAAAATCCAGTTTCACCGATCAATAATTACACAACAGTTATAAGCATCATAAACAGCCATGAGCTAACAATAGCCATGAGCTAATAAAAAGTGCTTTAACGGAGGAAACAATGGAACTTTATTACAAACTTAATGACCGCCCCCCGCTGGCCAAGTGTCTTATACTGGGGCTTCAGCACTTACTATCCGCACTCCCTGGAATCATTGGAGCTCCCTTGGTTATTGCCTCGGTTCTCGGATTTTCTGTTCAGGAAACCATCATTCTTGTTAATGCTTCATTGTTGATGTCCGGACTGGGCAGTATTGTTCAGGCAATGGGGCTGGGTGTGGGGCGCTACACTCTTGGTGCAAAACTACCGGTGATTCAGGGCACCAGTTTTGCTTTTGTCGGGGTCGCTATTTCCATCGGTTTTCAATACGGTTTTGCGGCGGTTATCGGGGCGACCATTGCCGGCGGTTTTTTTGAAATGCTGCTCAGCTTTATCATGCCCCAGGTGAGAAAACTCTTTCCACCGGTTGTTACGGGCACTGTCGTCTGCTTGATTGGTATGACAATCTTTCCCGTTGCGGTTGACTGGCTTGGCGGTGGTGCGGGCGCAGAAGACTACGGTAGTCTGGTGAACCTTGGTGTGGGCATGGCCGTGTTTACGGTGGTTGTGGTACTGAACCAGTGGGGCAAGGGTTTTATTTCTGCTGCTGCTATTATCATCGGTTTAATCACCGGCTATATGCTCTGGTTTGCCCTCGGTCGACTGGATCTTACCAGTGTCTCAGAAGCGGCCTTCATTGCCATTCCCACGCCTTTGCAGTTTGGCGTCGAATTTCACGCGGGCGCTATTATTGCCATGTGCATTGCCTACGTCGTCTCCATGGTGGAGTCCACTGGTGATTATCTGGCACTGTCCAATTATTGCGATACCCGTCTGGACAGCAAAAGGCTCAGTGCCGGTATCCGCTGGGAAGGGTTGAGCAGTATGATTGCCGGTCTGTTCAATTGCACCGCGACCACCTCTTTCAGCCAGAACGTTGGCGTTGTCGGGGTGACCGGTGTTGCCAGCCGCTATGTGGTGATGGCTGCCGGTGGCATCCTGCTGGCTGCCGGTCTGTTACCAAAACTGGGCGCCCTGATTGCCAGCGTGCCTCAGCCAGTGATTGGGGGAGCAGCTCTGATTATGTTCGGCATGATTCTGTCCGGCGGTATCGGCATCATCAAAACCATTGAGTTTTCCCGACGAAATACCATGGTACTGACACTGGGTGTCGCTACCGGGCTTGCCGTCACCTACCGCCCGGAAATTGTTGGCCAGCTGCCTGAGGCCCTGAAAGCCATTATGGGTAATGGTATTGCCCTGGGAGCCATTGTCACGGTATTCGCCAATCTGATTCTGCCAGGACAACGGATGCTGGCTGAAGAAGAGGATAGTCATGGAGAGCCTGCGGCTCAGAACAGCTAACCACTGTCGTGAAAGAAAATACCAGGCTCCCATACGAAGGTGGGAGCCTGGGGAAGCCTGCTTCAGGCGAATGCAAACCAGAGTAAAACCACACCCAGAACCATTCGATAAATCACAAATGGCATTAAACCAATCCGGTTAATAAACGCCAGAAAGTAATAAACACAAATCCAGGCACTGACAGCAGATACCAAAGTCCCAACCGCCAGCGTGCCCCAGTCTACCGGAACGGTGCTTTTCACCAGGTCCAGCATCAGCAGGCTTCCCGCGCCGATAATCACCGGAATCGATAACAGGAAGGAAAAGCGGGCAGCGGCATCACGGGTGAAGCCCATCATCAGGGCGGCCGTCATGGTAATCCCTGAGCGCGAAGTTCCGGGAATTAACGCCACGGCCTGGGCAAAACCAATGAACATGGCCTGCCGGAAAGTCGTCTGCTCCAGCGGTTGAACTCTTTTCCCTTTAAGGTCTGCCCAGCCAAGCAACACACCAAAAATCAGCGTGGTGCCAGAAATCACCGCCACTGTGCGCATGGCTTCGTCCAGTCCCATCATTTTCAGCGCAAGGCCAAATACCACCGCTGGCAGTGTGGCAAAAATCAAATACCATCCCAGCCGGCTGTTAAAAGTAGAACCTTTCCCGATAAAAGAACCCAGCCAGTCTCTGGCAATGGCAAACAGGTCTTTCCAGAAATAAGCGATGACGGCGGCCAGCGTCCCCATATGAACGGCCACATCAAACGCCAGCCCCTGATCCATCCAGCCAAGCAGTTGCGCAGGCAATATCAAATGGCCAGAGCTGGAAATGGGTAGAAATTCAGTGATGCCCTGGATAAGTGCCAGAACAATAGTCTGTAGGGTATCCATAACAATTCGTCCTGTTTATCAACGTTCTGATTTTTTCAAAGCCACTTTATCCCGGAGATAAACCGGCATGGCCTGCTCAGCAGGTAAAACCCTGCCCTGTTTAAAGTCGGCAGCCGCCAGCAAGGCTATATCCTTAGCATGGGGCCAGACTTCCACCTGACAATCCATCACTGTGGCAGACATTCGATCCCGGAAGGCCCAGCCGGTACCCATCCCAAACCAGTGCTTATCAATAGAAGGGACGATGACATTTTCCGGAGCCGCGACCATTTCGCTGACAACGGGTACCATCAGACCATCCGATTCCGAAAAAGCCCCCCAGTAAACCTCACCCATTCGTGCATCAATGGCGCTGAGAACCCGTGAAGCCTGATATTCTCTCAACCCCTGTTGAGCCAGGGCGGCCAGCGTTGATATGGGAATAACCGGAAGATCAACCGCGAATGCCAGCCCCTGAACCATGGCCGTAGCTACTCTCAGGCCGGTAAATGCACCGGGACCACGGCCAAAAGCCAGGGCATCCAGCTGCTTCAGGCTTATACCAGCCTGAGCCAGAATGGCTTCTACCATCGGCAACAGATCACGACTGTGGCGACGAGGTGTCAACTCAAAACGTTCGATCACTTCGCCATCAAGATTGAGGGCAACGGAACAGGCTTCCGTGGCGGTATCAAGAGCAAGCAGTTTCATGGGGAGTCATCAACTCTATGGAGAGTTATCGGTTCTGAAAAGGAACACCATTGTGAAAATACAACGGGTTCATTACAACACTGTTTTCATCTATTACAAAAAAGCCGGCGGTGTTTGCACACCCCGACTTTATATACTCAGCTTGCCATTAGCAAAACTCAGACAGCAACTGGCTTTAGCGTATCCAGCACCTGTTGTTTGATATCAGCCACAGAACCAACACCTTCAATGCGGCTGTAACGGGTATCACCACCCAGTTGCTGATAGAAAGCAACCAGCGGTGCGGTCTGATCATGGTAAACACCCAGACGCTTGCGAACGGTCTCTTCTACATCATCAACACGCTGAACCAGAGCTTCACCAGTGACATCATCCTTACCCTCTTCTCTGGGTGGATTGAAAACAACATGATAAGTACGGCCACTGTCAGAGTGAACCCGACGACCACTCATACGCTTGACGATCTCTTCATCTTCAACCGCAATTTCGACAATATGGTCAATAGCAACGCCCGCATCACGCAGAGCTTCAGCCTGAGGAATGGTGCGGGGAAAACCATCAAACAGGAAGCCACTGGCACAATCGTTTTCTGCGATGCGCTCTTTCACCAGGGCAATGATGATGTCATCAGAGACCAGGGCACCCGAGTCCATCACTGCCTTGACCTTTTTACCCAGCTCAGTACCATTTTTAATGGCAGCACGCAGCATATCCCCGGTAGAAATCTGAGGGATACCGTACGCTTCCATGATAAATTGAGCCTGAGTCCCTTTACCGGCACCCGGTGCACCCAGCAGAATAACGCGCATGAAAAGCTCCTGTTGCCAGCCATCCGTTCTCAGCAAGAGATCGTTTTATAGAGGCTTCGTCTGGCCTGGAATATTTGACGGATTTATTGATGCTTTCAATAAGAAGCGCAATAAAAAGCGGACAAGCATATACAGCCAGACGTCTGGTGACAAGTTTGGACTTTTCACCAACTTTTCACCAGACTTCAGGCATCCTACCCGTTTGTTTGAAATTTATTGTTTTTCAACAATCACACTACCAATGGAATACCCCGCTCCAAAGGAGCAGATAACACCTTTGTCACCAGAACCAAGGTCTATAGAGTGTTTATGAAATGCAATAATGGATCCCGCAGAACTGGTATTAGCGTACTCATTCAAAATGACTGGCGCTTCCTGAGGTAAGGGTTCACGTCCCAGAAGTTTACGAGCCACCAGCTGATTCATGCTCAAGTTAGCCTGATGCAACCATAAACGGCTCAAATCATTGGGCGAAATATTCAGCGATTGCAGGTGTTCAGAAATATGTTTCACCACCTGTGGACAAACCTCTTTGAAGACCTTCCTGCCATTTTGGACAAACAGCTTATCAGGTTGACCGACACCTTTTTCATCAGCCCGGTTTAAAAAGCCGAAGTTATTACGAATGTTATTGGAGAACTGAGTCCAGAGATGACAGCCCAGCACCCTATAGTTATCTTTCCGCCTTGCAAGATCTTCCCGCTCCAGCAAAACCGCTGTACAGGCATCGCCAAAAATAAAATGGCTGTCCCTATCCCGAAAATTCAGATGGCCAGAGCAAATTTCCGGATTCACCATTAACACCCGTTTAGCCGAACCACTGCGAATAGCGTCAACGGCGGACTTGATGCCAAAAGTGGCAGAAGAGCAAGCCACATTCATATCGTAGCCATAACCGCCACCACCCAGAAATTGCTGAATTTCAATGGCAATGGCGGGGTAAGAGCGTTGCATATTGGAACAGGCGACAATAATCATATCCACCTGGGAAGGGTCAACCTGAGCCTGGGCAAGGGCGCCTCTGGCAGCATGGAGTGCCATTTCACACTGAACGGACATATCTCCATTGGTACGCTCCGGAATCAGCGGTGCCATCCTTTGCGGATCAAGCACCCCTTCACGATTAACCACATACCGATTAACAATCCCGGATGCTTTTTCAATAAACTCACTACTGCTTCCAGCCAATGGCTCCAGTTCACCGGCAGCAATGGCGGCTTTGTTTTTTTCATTCTCCTGGTCAACCCAGGTATTGAATGCATTGACCAGCTCATCATTACTGATGGCCCCCGGCGGGGTATATAACCCGGTACCACTGATCACTACTTCTGGCACAATCACTCCATCACATGCTTATTATCTTTTATTTTTTGCATCTTATAGCAGGCTAAAGAGCAAGGAAACTACTATCTATAATATGTCGTCTACCACCTTCTGACTACCCTCTGAACAGTTATTATACGGGAGTTCACCCAGACCACATTTAAAGCCGGTCACGGTTGTTAATGTCCTGTTCGCCTGATTACTTCATAGCACATAAGGTCAACAGTTTAACTGCGTCCTTCTCACTTAAAAGTTTTACTCCCTGGTTTTGCAGGCAGGCTTTAAAATGAGACACATCCAAAGGGTGATCCACCTTTTCCGATGGAAGCATTCTTATCACCCTATAAATTTGATTGGAATCCAGACTGACGTTGCGAGCGATTCCGTTAGAACCGACAATCGTACATTGATGCTTACAAACAGGATTCACGGTATTACATTTGGGGGCAATCCTGAAACAACACACCCACTGAATAATAGCTTCTTTCGGACTCATCCTATTTCCCGTTTGACCAAGTACCCAAACACCCAAACACCCAAACACCCAAACACCTGATCCCTGACCAGAAATTTCAGAAAAAGTTCCACTCTATTTCAGCAAAAAAATCGAATAACCTCGTTCCCACGCTCGGCGTGGGAATGCATAGCCAACCACAGGAATCGTGTCTGTGGTTGGGTCCTGGCGCTACCACGCAGGACCCACAGGGCCTAAAAGCGTGGGAGCGAGGAGGGTTTTGCGACAACCGCCTTCGCGAGGATGTCGGTCGGGGGGTGTTTTGCCCTTTTGCGACACCCTCGAAGGCGGG
>NZ_JAVRMB020000082.1:0-10619 GCF_031844845.1 Endozoicomonas sp. | reverse complement strand
TGGTGCCTAGAGACGGAATCGAACCATCGACACGCGGATTTTCAATCCGCTGCTCTACCAACTGAGCTATCCAGGCACAAACACTAATGTTGTGCGAGGCGTATTAAACGGATTTCATCGTGGTGAGTCAAGTCATATCTTATTTTTGTGCCATTGATCAGTTACTTAGGATTAGTCACGAAACAACCTCCCTGATTTTTTTGCCAGTCTGTGCTGAAGAGCACCAGAAATGTGGACGTTATTTAAGGACAGTCCTTGCAACGATTAATCCTGCAACTGAGCCCATACTTCCTGATCACGTTCCGCCGTCCATATCCTGGGCCAGTCGATACCATCCAACTCATCCCACAACCTTTGCACATTAAATGGCAGACAGTGCTCAAAAATCGGCCAGCCTCCATACTGTGGTGCCAGACTCTTGTGGGCCACTGCAAACGCCTCTTTCAATGTTCCCTTGTTTTTATACACGTCACCGACCTGGTCAATCATGGTCTTGAGAAAATTACGGCTTTGCTCGATAGCGGCATCAACACTATCCCGACCATGAACAACGGCACCCCGGCCACCCACCAGTATCTCTACACCGTAGGCTTTCACTTTATCCAGTGTTGTGGTGGACCAGTCGAAATGAAAAGCGTCACCGGTATAGAGCGCCGCCTGAGCTTCAACGAGATCACCGGCAAACAGAATTTTCTGCTCCGGCAACCAGGCACAGAGATCTCCGGCAGTATGACCACGACCACAGTATTCAAGCACCAGATTACCCCTCTGCCCGCCCAGGGGAATTTCCAGCCGGTCATTAAATATAATATCCGGATGGGTCAAACCCGATATGCCTTCCGGCTCTCGAAACAACCTGGGCATACGACGAAATTCACTTTCCCAGTCTTCCATGCCGCGCTCTTCGATCAGGAACTTCGTGTTTTCGTGGGTAATGATGGATTCTGCGAAAAAAGCCGATGCCCCCAGAACCCTGACAGCATGGTAATGTGACAGCACCAGATATTTAACAGGTTTCGTCGTGTGCTTGCTGAGTTCAGTCAGCCAGTCGCCAGCGGCCTTAGGTGTTGCCCTGGCTTCAAAGGCGATAAGAAAATCTTCCGCCTCAATGGCCCCGACATTGGGGTCACCTTCGGCAGTAAAGGCATAAACACCATCCGCCAATACTTCGAGCGTCTCATTTTTTTGTTCAAGATCTCCTGAAGAGGCAAATGGCTTTATGGTCATTAACTGGCTCCTGAAAAATCGATTTATGAAAGTGATAGTCGAAGGATCCAATATAGCTCAGACAATACTAACCACTCTGATTTACTGTCTTTCAAGCAAACAAATCAGTGCAGATCTGTTGATAATCGACCGATTGATGACTGACCGCGTTCGGCTAATGACCAGATTTACGCTGGTCATCATCCAGAATCATCTGAGCCCCATACTCGGCAATCATCATGGTTGGGGCCTGGGTATTTCCGGAAGTTATGTAAGGCATTATTGAAGCATCAATCACCCTCAGGTTTTCAACCCCTTTCACCTTCAGGTCAGGCCTGACCACCGTGGCTTCGTCTGTCTCCGCCCCCATACGACAAGTGCCCACCGGATGATAGCTGGTCATGGCTAAGTGCCGGATAAAACAGCGCCAGAAGTCATCCGTATATTGCCCATAGTGATCACACGCCTCACTAATCTGACCCACTTCAAGCTCACCACCTATGGAGTGCCATGCACGGGTGCTGGTGATTTTTTCCAAAATACGAATGCCCTGCAATAAATGCTCAGTGTCGTTTTCTACAGACAGGTAATTCGGCGAGATAATCGGCTTGCCTTCAGGATTCAATGGGTTAAGACGGAGGGTTCCACGACTGTCAGGATGCAGCAATACTGGTAAAATGTAGACATAGTTCCGGATAATACCTTTGTATTCTTCCTCTTTGCTTATCCCGTCTAAGGCTGGCGCCATCGCTGGAATTAAATTGTAGTTTTTAAAATCTTTTGGCGTTCCGCTGGTAACCACAAGATAGAATTCAATATCAGGGGGAGAATTATCATCTTGCTGATCAACATAAGTCGTTCTGAAAAAACCAAGGGCCTCCGCCAGATTGGTTATCAACCGATCATCACGCCCGGCAAGATAGCTAAAGAGACTCCACAAACTATCATCCCGCTCAGATAAGGTCGGGCTGTTCACTGAGAAAGGAACAGGCACCATAAGATGATCCTGAAGGTTGTCGCCCACAGGGAGATCAGCAACCACATCGATATCAAGTGTTTCAAGGTGTTCTGCTGGCCCAATGCCACTTAGCATAAGCAATTTTGGTGACTCTATGGCACCGGCTGAAATGACCACCTCATTACGGGCAAAAGCCTTATACTCAACCCCCTTATATCTGAAAGAAACGCCAGCAGCCCGGACCGTTTTTTTATCATCAGCCCCTTGAGACAGTAAAATCCGGCTTACATAAGCCCTGCGGATAATCTTTAAATTATTTCCCCCGGGCAAACTATCCAAAAAGGCTGATTTAGTACCTTCCCGCCACCCATTTTTGATATGCGCCTGAGCCAGGCCACACCCCTGATTCATGAGCAGGCCATTGTAGTCATCCAACTTTCGATAGGACGCTTCTTCACAGGCTTTTAAAAATGTTTCCGGGATAATTTTATTTCTACCCGGAATGGAAACGGCCATTTCCCCCTGAACACTGTGAAAAGGGCTAGCTGCCAACTCTTTACTCAGAGCCTTTTCCGATTTCAGAAACCACTTCAACACATTTTCATAAGCCCACCCCTCACACCCCCCATAACCATCACAATCGGCCCAGCCATCAAAATCAGCCTTATGCCCTCTGACGTAGAGCATGTAATTCATGCCTGACGAGCCACCCAGCATTTTCCCCCTTGGCCAGGCGGAACGGCGATGAGTAAAAGCAAAGTGAGAGCACTCCTGGGGCTCAGTTTGATAGGCCCAGTCATATTCACCTTTCTGCAACGTTGCTGCTACCGCCGGAATCCAACTGGCAAAAGGTGGGGCTCCCCCGGCTTCCAGCAGCAACACTCTCAAGCCTTTTTTTTCGGTCAGCCTGTGGGCCACCACACTCCCGGCACTGCCTGCCCCGACAATGATGTAGTCATAGACTTCCTGATCACTAAACGTCTGAAACCATTCTGGCATAAAGCCTGACGCCTGTGCCGCCTCGTCCCTGAGGATAAAACAGGAAAGCACCATGACTGATAACGCGCACCACCTGAAAACGCTTTTTACTGGCTGAGAAGACAGCACATGAAAACCCTGCATCCGGAAAAAGGAACAGCTCCTAATATAGTCACCTCTTGACCAATCGTGTGGAGAATTGATCGAGACTGAGGCGCAAACTCGCGCTCTTTAGGGGCGGGTCTAGCCGAGAGACTACTTTCCTTTAGGGGCGGGTCTAGCCGAGAGACTACTTTCTTTTTCTATCAGTTCGCAGAAATCCTGCTATTCTCAATTTTCTTTACGGTCAAGAGTGCGCTAATTGCGGAAACACTCAACCCGACAACCGATACATGACCTTTTTTTTTCGGTAACTGTGGATACATTGGCAGGTCAACGTAAAGAAATGAGTAACACAAATTGTTTTTGGACGGTTCTTTTGAAAAGTGAGTTGATTGGTATGGGTATCCCCTGCTGACTAAAGGACGTGGAGCCAAGCATAAGCCGGTAAAGGGCAAGCCCCTCTATCGCCACTGGCTGTGAAACGTCAAAAAAGAAGATAACGGCTGTTGCTTCGGTAGCTGCTTTATTGGAAGCTCTGCCTTTAGGCCTTTAGGCTCTCGAGTCCCAGGGGCTCTTTAGGGACGAGTAGTTCACTTCCTCAATGATCCGTGCCATACAATCTCTCGTAAAAAAAAAGTTTTAAACCTGAACACCCTCAGGTTTAAAAACCATAAGATAAAGATGAGGTAATTCCATGTCTGATCAATCGTCAGGTTCTGAAAAGCGTGGATCAACACGGCGCCGTTTCCTGCAATTGGCTGCCGCTTCTGCGCTCATTCCCCTATTGAATATTCATAGTCGTCCTGCCCATGCAGAATCACTGCCTCCCCTGAATGATACCAACCCAACGGCAGCAGGGCTGTTCTATAGAAAATCTCAGGAAGGAGCCAAAGCGGTAGATGGTTATCAGGAAGGCAGAAAGTGCGACAACTGCTCACTGTATACCGCAAGTAACAGTGGCTGCATGCTCTTCCCGGGCAAATCGGTAGAGCCTGCAGGCTGGTGTAAGGCGTGGGTGCCTAAGCCATCCTGATTCCAAACAGGGATCAATCATCTGGAAGTGTCATCAACAGGAATTACCAATACCGGATGACACTTTCATAATGGCGTATTTCGCGCGAGTCTCTTTTCCAGAAGTCTGGCGACTTTCAGGTGATGATACTTTCTTGCCATATCAAGGGCGGTTTTTCCGTATTTATTGGTCTCACCCTTATCAGGTTTTTCTCCCCACGGCATTTTAACGACTTCTTCATTTCCTTTTTTGGCAGCAAGTATCAGAAGTGTATTTCCATCCTTGTCACAAAGGCTTTTATCGGATTTTTCCCATAATGCGCGAACAATATTGTTCGATTGGTTCCGCACAGCACACAACATCATGGTTTCCTGACGTTTATTGATTCTTCTATTCACATCTTCATGGAAATATTGCATATAGAAATTAAGAAGTTCAGGATCATTCAGTTTTATAACCCGCTCTACAGATTCAGAATCCAATCTTAGCAAAGACAAGAGTTTCTTTACCTGTTCATCATTTCCCTGCTCGTTTTTGAGTTCTTTAAAAAGTGCACATTTAACCGCATCCCTCCCCATAATGTGTCGGGCAATATACTTTTCCAGTTGAGTAATCCTGTATTTTTCAGAATTTTCAACGCGGAGAAGGCTAAGCAGAAAATATCTTAGCCTGAAGCGGAGACTGTTTTTCACATCGCCTACATTAGATTCATGGAGCCGTCTGACACTTTCAATATCACTGCATTGGTCAATTTCTTTTTCAAGCTGGGCATCCGGATTATTTTCTACTGGCCTTGTATTAATATACTGAATCTCACGGGCAAGCTTTTTCGTATTCTCAGGGGTTTGTAATCTTCGTTTATTCTTGAAAGGTTTATGAATATGTTGATAACCGGACTTGAGGACATCAGCAACAAAGGTTGAACAGTTAAAAAGTTTACTGTACTGACTATTCTCATAAATTTTCAAAGATTTTCTCAATATTTTTTCACAGTCAAGCCCTGTCACCGATACAATGCTATGATCAGATACACAGTCATAGTGATCAACAATATCTTTAATAATACTTTTTCTAAGCTCAAATCGACTGTCTGACTCATTGAAATCCTTCTCAATATCCCAATCGAGATTTTCACTGATCAATTTCCACTTCGAATGTTGAGATCCGAATGAAAAATACCTCGGCTCTCCACTCACAGGATAAATTAAAATTGCTGAGTGACGTCCATCGGCAAAATCAAAAACCAGGCAGGAACCTGGCTGGCATTTATCAATTATTTCTGATGCTCTCTGTGAACAGTTTTTTTTGAGTTCATTAATGCTTGCGGGATTAACATCATTTTTCTGATGGTCTATTGCTTTAGAAATTACACTGAAACTGCTGACATATTTCCGGGACATGAACAGGTCTGAAATAGCGGCTTTAATTACCTTGAATACTCCCTTCGCAGGGACATGCCTGAAAGACCGCCCTTCAATACTTTTTTCATGTCGTGGAGCTGTGGAACCTGAAGTATAAGGTCGGCCTGGGTGAGGCTCACCGCTGGAGCATAAGGTAACTGAATGACCACCTGTGTACCCTGATGGTGACACTATGAGGCTTTCATGCTGGTTGTTAACGCTTCTCATTACTGACAAAGAAGCTGATTCAATAGGTAATCCCATAATCTATCCCTGTATTCTTGTTTTCACTCCTATCACACAGAACAGCCACACTAGCTGAAAACACTTGGCTTATAACTAACAGAATGGTTGGCAGTACTGACCAAAGTTGATCAATCCATTAAAATGCCTCTACTTTATGATGGAGTACTACGCAAACCGTCACACCAATGGATATATCGCCGTATGCCAGTGAATCAGGGAATCTGCTAGACTCCCTCGCCCCTTATTCCACCTCTCTCAGGGCTTTCAGAACCCCCATGCTCAGCTATCAACACCACTACCACGCCGGGAACCATGCCGATGTACTTAAGCACTGGCTGCTGCTGGCCTGCGTGCGCCATATGCAGAAGAAAGATAAGCCGTTTGATTACATCGACACCCATGCCGGTGCGGGTCTTTACCGGCTGGACTCAGCAAAGGCCCGCAAAACCGCTGAAAGCGATGAGGGTGTGCTTAAACTGGATTGGAAAAAGCTGGATGGCTTGAAAGATTATCGCAGTCAGGTTGCTGATGATATCCGGGCAAGGTGTTACCCGGGCTCACCTTTGCTGGCCAAAAGGCTACTCAGGCCCGGTGATAAGGCATGGCTCTTTGAAATGCACCCAAAAACTATCATTGAGTTGCGGAAACACTGCGAAAAACACAAAGTTTGTTATGTACGTCAGGAAGATGGTTTTCAAGGCCTTTCGAGCCTGTTGCCCACAGCCAGCCGACGCGCACTGGTGTTAATTGATCCCTCTTATGAGATCAAGTCTGACTACCAGACGGTGGTTAAGGTCATGGAAGCGGCTTACCAGAAAATGCCTCAGGCTATGTTACTGCTCTGGTATCCGGTGGTGGACGTACATCAGATCCGGCAGATGGAAAAAGCATTCGCCAAAAGCAAAATGCGCAACGTACAGCTGTTCGAAATGGGAATCGCCGACAACAGTGAGCCGGGTATGTCAGCTTCAGGCATGGTGGTGGTTAACCCTCCCTGGACGCTGGCAGATGACTTTATCAGAACCATACCTGCTGTTTCTGCTCATCTGGCTAAGGACCATAAGGCTCGCTGGCGTCATCAGACGTTATTGGCAGAGTAATGTTATAGAATCAGGGTGCTACTCTACTGCATCAATTGCCGAAACAACGACCTCTGAGAAAGCCTCCTTCCGGATATTGCCAAAATAGCCAGGACTCAAACATAAATGACCTGGCTTTGATTTCGAATATCTTCCTGCAATGATGCTGGTGTTAGAATAGGGGCCAGTGTTTTCTGAACGTCCGCCAAAGCCATCCTATCTTCAGGGCTGGATTTGGTTAGCCCAATGATCACATTAACCAGAGGGTTATATTTTCTTACAAATGACGGATTATTAAGCAGAAGGCCCAGATTCTTATTCAGTATTTCTCGCTTGGTTTTATCATTCATTTTTGCGAACTCTTTATTCCATTCCGCCTTTTTATCCCACTCCTTCCTGAGCGATTCATCAATAGGTTTCTTGATATCCTTATAATACTGTTTTACTAATTGAAACAGGTCATGATCTGTTACGACAGCAATAAGAGTGACACCCAACCCCCATAAATCAACACCAACATCACAGATGCTGTCCATTTTCTGATTACAGTAAACGTCAATTACCTCAGGAGCCATATATTCTTTTGTACCAACTATGGTGGCATCAACGTTCTTAGCATCTGAAAGCCGTATGATCGTACCAGCGTCCACGAGTTTAACGTCGACCTGAGACCCTTCCCTCCCGGGAGAAATCATAATGTTTTCTGGCTTCATATCCCTGTAAAGAATATCGTGCTGATGGTAGTGTCCCAGTGCCGCTGAACCCTGAAGCGCCACCTGAATGGCGAGATCTGTTTTTTCAAGAATTGACCAATATCCGTTAAGCGTGTCAAAAAGATCTTCTCCTTCAATGTATTCACTGATGACACACCTAATACGGTAATCCTGGCAGTTTTCAGAGAGGATACTCTGCGGGCCTTTGATAGCAGCATAGGTTTTATCCACAGTGTTATGCACAATGAGTGCACAGATGCTTGCGATACCTTTATGTGGAAGGAGTGACAAGCCGAGATACTCACCGTTATCAGGCTGCAAAAAACGGTCACCGGAATCAGAACTTATGATTTTAACAGCATATTTATTCCCGGTAGATTTATCGTTCGCCAGATAGACTGTAGCATTGTAACCCGAGCCCAGTTTTGCCTCTTCATTCGACCCTGATATCTGTAACCCTAATAACCCATCCAGAGCCTTTATTCGACCAGAATATTTGACTTCTGTCCCCCACCCGTACCTGGCTCGCAATTCACTGGCAGATTTGTCCAAACTCTGAATGGCACTTTCATTCCCGGGACTGTCCCAATAATCTGGAAGTACAGATGCCAAGCCTGACTCATAAGATTTATAGGTTCTGGGTGGCTTTTTAGAATTAAAATGGATAGGGTCATTTTGTCCAACAAAGAAAGTCTTACTCTCAACCTCTCCAGAAGACGCAAGCGGCCCCATCCGTAGACCTTCGGCAACAGGCCCTTGAGCTCTCACCTGACGATTAAAAACTCTGCCACAGCAACTCCAAAAGCAGCCTGATTGCTTTTGCAGCCTTGGTTCGTATTCAGTATGCAGGCGAGCATAATTATCCAACAGACGTTCAACCTATTCAGACATGTTTATTTTCCGACCATCTGAAAAGGAAAACGTTCAATCGCTTGATTAATATTTGTACTCCCTGTTAATAATTCCTCTGAAAACACCTCACAGATTTAATGGACAACTTATGTTGTCGGGCGTATTCAGCCTGAGAAATACCGCTTGTGTGCCAGGCTTCAATGTGCTGAAACCAGAACATGCATTTGCTGGACATATTACCTCCGCGATTGATGATTAGACTCAGTATCCCGGTGGTGAGTTATTTTGTGTAGATGGGTTTTGCCTGACGCTTACATATAAAAGTTATCGAGTATAGCTAAGCTTATTTATCAAGCTCAACAAATCACAGGTATCTATAATTTAAATTAAGGTCAGGCAATCATGGATGATAACCAAATATGAACAGTGGTGGAATTGGCTCACTTAGCGCCTCCCAGGTTAAGCAAATCAATCAGTTAGCATCTAAGAAAGGTGCTGACAATAAAGTATTGGTAGCAAAATTTAAGGGTAAGAAAGTTAAATTTTCAGCAGTAAAGCCAAAGGTTAGCTCCAAAACCAAACAGGAAAAACCCGTTAAAGGTACTGATTTGGCAGTAAAAACCTTGGGTTTGAAAGATCGAAAAATTTCACCTGTGATAGCTAAAAAGCTTATCAACGCCTGGAAAGAGTCACAAGGCACTCATGCCAGCTTGTCAGATATTCAACTCCTTAATGAATATCTTGCAAGCAGTGGTAGCCCCTTGAACCCTGATTTAAGCTCATCGTCAACCAGTCTGGACAGTGCTTTAGGAGACAGTATTTCAGGTAGTGCCAGTTCATTGAACACACTGCACTCTGACTGGAGTTCAACATCCAGCCTGGACAGCGGTTTTTCAGATAGCACTCTCTCGCCAGATTCATTAGATGAAGAAGGCCAACCCATTTTTGGAACATTTCAGCCGAAGCAGCCTGGCACCGTGGGAAGCAGCCTCTCTGGCAGCCTCAGTTCATTAAATACACTGCACTCTGATTTGAACTCATCATCAACCAGTCTGGACGCTGACGCTCATGTTGGCCTGCAAGTAAATGTCGGCAAACCAGAAGTGACTTTTGAGCCAGCCGGTGATTTAGATTTACCGCCTGATTACCCCGCACCACCACCTCCCCTGCCACCTAAAGCAAAGACTGGAAAAAAACCACCAGTACCACCCAGACCACCTAAAAATAGCCTTGTGAGCCAGATAACACCTCGAGCTGAATTGAAGCGTCTCCATAATACGTACGCTGTTAATATAAGAACCATCGAAATAAATGGTTCGCCTGTGGGCTATATATTCAGTAACCAGAGAGCCGAAGGAGAGCAAAGGCCTACCACACTACTTGTTGAAGCTCATGGTGGTGGGTACTATGCCGGGGGTCAAAAGATCCCGCCATTCACTACGCCAGAAAATACACGCTTCCTGATGTCCGCCAGAAGAAACCAGACATTCGAGGTGGCTCCATGGATTCAGGCCGATGCTATCTCCAGGGGACAAATCGATTTCGGTCATGATGATCAAATATACGGAAGCCTGGACCAGGGCAGCGGCATACGTATGACAAACTATCATCTGTCACCCATTACTAAAGAGCAGGGTGACAAGTATGATTTAAGCTTGGAGAAAACCGCACACTTAATGCAGTTCTTTCAGAAATCAGCAAAAGCAGATGGTCGTATCAACGCTTTCAATATGTTTATGCTCGACCCCAATATGTCCGGGCATGTTTCTACTAAAGACTTAATGCAAGCATTTGACCAACAGGGTGTTGAATACAAAGACATCGTCATGAATGTATGCCGCCCTCAACAAAGAGGCGAGGTCAGTATGACAAAGGCCATTGATAATATTCAAAGAGCAAAACAAAATCGGTTATCACAAATGGGGCCGCGCAGGACATAAGGGAAGCTGCAATTAAGAACATACCACCGTCATTCCCGCGAAGGAGGCTGTCGCAAAACCCACCAGGAACCTCGTTCCCACGCTCTGCGTGGGAATGCATAGCCAACCACAGGAATCGTGTCTGTGGTTGGGT
>NZ_JAVRMB020000081.1:0-15407 GCF_031844845.1 Endozoicomonas sp. | reverse complement strand
TTTCAGATGGTACAGGCGCGTATTGCGGATATGTATGTCTGGGTCGAAACCATGAAAGCTTTCAGCTGGAAAGTGCTGGCAGAAGTCTCCGAAGTGGATGAAACCCAGGCGGGCCGGGGGGAGATTCATGCCCGGACGGCGGCCTCGGTTATGTACTGTGCCGATATGTGTAATAAGGTGTTGGATAACGCCGTACAGGTACATGGTGGAATTGGCTATATCTGGGAGTCTGAGGTTAACCGGCTGTTTCGCTCAACCAAACTGCTGGAGATCGGTGCGGGCACCACAGAGGTGCGAAAAATGATCATTGCTGGCGAGCTTTTGAAATAAACAGCTGAAGAAAACAATCATGACAATAACAACAAAAAGCTGGGGTTTATCTGACCAGGAACTGGCAGAGAAAGAGACGCCGTTTGCTGTGGACAGTTTCTCCGGTAAGCGCGTGTTAATCAGCGGTGGTGGCAGTGGCATTGGTAAAGCGACGGCCTGGCTACTGGCTCGCCCTGGTGCCAGCGTGGTGATTTGCGGCAGAAATGAAGAGAAGCTGATCAATACGGCCAGGCCCATGCAGGAACTGGGTTTTAATGTGACGGTGAAAACGCTGGATATCCGTGATCCTGATAGAGTGCAGCGTTTTTTTGATGAATTATTTAACCAACCCGGTGGGCTGGATGTACTGATTAATAATGCCGGTGGCCAGTTTCCCAAACCGGCCATTGATATCAGTCCCAATGGCTGGAAAGCAGTGGTTGATAATAATCTCAATGGTACCTGGTTTATGATGCAGGCGGCGGCCCAGCGTTGGCGTAATACCCAAAAGCCAGGAAATATTATCAATATCGTCACGGTGATTGACCGGGGAATGCCGGATATCGCCCACACCTGTGCGGCCAGGGCGGGTGTTATTTATGCCTCAAAAACCGTTGCGGTTGAGTGGGCTCAATACGGTATTCGGATTAATTGTATCGCACCTGGCATTATTGCCAGTGAGGGGATGACTGTTTATCCGGCAGAGGCTGTGGAGGCCTTTCCCCGCTCAAACCCCATGCAGCGTTTTGGTTCATCCTGGGATATTGCCCAGGCCTGTGTATACCTGGGCAGTGACGCCTCACAATTCATGACCGGTGAGGTGATGACGCTGGACGGCGGCGGCAGTTTATGGGGGGAGTTATGGCCTTTTAAAAAGCCGGATTATTTTAAAGAGTCGAAAATAGATTAAATCTGGTCAACGCAATATTGAAAGAATCAGACCTGAGCGACTTTCTTCAAAAATGAATGTGGTTCATTCCTGGCCATAAAAAGCGGTTTTTCTTAATAAACGTCACTTTAAATATAAAAAAACCAAATAACGTTTTGGCTGGCTTGCCAAGAGCCAGTCTGGGTCTATTTTTACTCTATTGGTAACTGATGCTCATTTGGGCTGGAAGTGCGAGTAAAGACAATGCAGGAATACATCAAAAAAGAAGAGTTTGAAGCTTTTCAGTCTCAGGTTCTTAACCAGTTTCGTGATATTGTCGAATTGTTCTGTAAACAGCAGGCTCATATGGAACGACATCTGGAATGCACAGAAAATACTCAGAAACACCTTGATGCCTTTGTCGCCCGTATGGATCATCTTTGCCAGTTTATCCAGAGTGTTTCAGATTCCGTTGAAGGCAAACCAGAAGAACGCAGTACTACGTCGTGTCATTAATTCTGGCCATTGTATTAAATGTTGTATCAACGTTCGTTTTACAAGGGAGCATTCAGTTTCTGAATTAACTCACTAACTTCACTTTTGACTGAATTGTCTTCCAGCGTTTGATGATTATTTGAAATGCCATCAAAAATAAGCTGAGTAATCTGTTGTGATGTCTGATGAATGTCCAGTAATGGTGTCTCTGTCGTTTTTGAGTCCAGATATATTCCCCACAGGTAGTGTTCAAGCGTACCAAACAGTGTATTGCGAACCAGTGTAATGCTGATATCGGGCCTGAGTTCTCCCCGGGCTATTCCTTCTTTTGTGATTTTTGTGACGACTTCGGTATAGCGGCGGTTCAGGGCTCTCACCTGTGGAGACAGCTCCTGATCGACCCCTCTGGATTCATTGAGAATCACACCGCACAGAGCACGGTTCTGAGTCATGATGTTGAGATGGTTCCAGGTCACGAAGTAAAAGCGCTCGCGAGTACCTTTGACGCCCTGAATACCTTCTTCGATCCGTTGTGTTATTTGCTGGTAAAACTGCTCCATCACCTTCAGGACTAAAACCCGCTTGGATGGGAAGTAGCTGAACACTGTACCTTCAACAATTCCGGCCCTGCTGGCAATCTCAGCAACCGTTGCCTTTTCATAGCCCCTGGCCTCAAAGACTTCACGAGCGGATGTGAGGATTTCATGGATTCGGACTTCTCGGGACTGGCGGGTTACTTTTTTTCTGGTTGCTTTAACTGATGTTGGCATGGTGCTCGAATGTGCTCAATTTTTAATAAAAAATATCTCGGTATTACAGGAAAATGGTCGTTTTTTGATCTGGGTCAGCTCATAAAGTGAACAATTATATAATAATTGCACACCCAGATTTATACATGATCAGAACAGTGGCATCCATCAGGTTGCGAAAACTGTCTTACAACGATTTCACAGAACCGCTACTTGAGGTTAACAGGTGCAAAAAGCATTCTCCCTTCTACAGAAAATCGGGCGCTCGTTAATGCTGCCCGTGGCAATTTTGCCCGCGGCAGGTATCCTGCTGGGCATAGGTAGCGCAAACTTTTCAATTTTGCCTGAACTGCTGAATCATATCATGGCTCAGGCGGGTGGTGCTGTTTTTGGTAACCTGCCGCTGCTGTTCGCTATTGGTGTGGTACTCGGTCTGACAGACAACGATGGCGTATCTTCCCTGGCGGCTATTGTCGGCTATGTTGTGTTGCTGGCGACTATGGGCGTGATGGCGACCACACTGGGTATTGAAACCAAGACCATCATGGGCATTGCCTCCATTGATACCGGTGTTTTTGGCGGTATCCTGGTGGGTATTCTTGCGGCTGTGATGTTCAATCGCTTCTATAAAATACAGTTGCCAGAGTACCTGGGCTTCTTTGCAGGTAAGCGCTTTGTTCCCATTGTTACCGCTTTTGCGGCCATTGTTATGGGTGTGGTTCTGAGCTTTATCTGGCCACCTATTGGTCGTGGCATTGAGGCGTTTGGTAATTATGCGGTTGAAGGCAACCCAACCACTATGGGCTTTGTCTACGGTTTTGTTGAGCGACTGCTGATTCCTTTTGGTCTGCACCATATCTGGAACGTGCCTTTTCAGTCTCAGATGGGTGAGTTTGTTACTGCATCCGGTGTTGTGGTCAACGGCGATATTCCTCGTTTCTTTGCCGGTGACCCAACTGCTGGCTTCCTGGCGGGTGGCTTCCTGTTCAAGATGTTTGGTCTGCCTGCAGCGGCTATTGCTATGTGGCGCAGTGCGAAAACCGAAAATCAGAAAGTCGTTGGCGGTATCATGATGTCTGCTGCGTTGACCTCTTTCCTGACCGGTATTACCGAGCCCATTGAGTTCTCCTTCCTGTTTGTTGCTCCGATTCTGTATGGATTGCACGCACTGATGGCGGGTATTGCGTTTGTAATTACTAACTTCTTCGAAATCCGCATGGGTGGTTCATTCTCCCACGGTCTGATTGACTACGCGCTGTCCTTCAGCATTGGCAGCAAGCCTGAGATGATTCTGGTCTGGGGCCTGGCTTACGCTGCGCTGTACTACACCGTATTCACTTTCGCCATCAGGATGTTCAACCTGCGCACACCAGGTCGTGAAGAGGCGACGGAAGCTGCAAAAGCTACTGAAGTTGGCAGTGAGCTGGCCAGAAAGCTGTTTGTTGCCTTTGGTGGCCAGAGCAATATCAAGAGCATTGATGCCTGTATTACTCGTCTGCGGGTAACGGTTGATAAACCTGAAAATGTGGATGTTGAGGCGATCAAGGCGCTGGGTGCTACTGCCGTCCTGGTGGTTGGTCAGAATATGCAGGCTATCTTTGGACCCCGCTCTGATCAAATTAAAACTGAAATGAATGAGTTGGTGAAGAGTGGTCAGGCACCTGAAACCGGTGAAATGGCTCTGGCCTGATGGTTAACATTTACTTCCGGTAACCGCTGGAAGTACTTTTTTTATAACCGCACCCTATGTTGAATAGGAGTGCGGTTTTTTTTGTGATCGGGGATAAATCAGTCGGTTTGAGTGTCCAACGCTATCAGATAAGGTCTGAATTGAATCAAATTTTAGAGGTGTTGTAATAATGGGTGGGAGAATTCAAGGGGGGGGCAACTCCGCTGCTTATAATATAGATGTACAGCCTTGGATAGTGGGAGAGGGTGAGAGTCGCGGCTTTTCTCGGGGAGTCACCAGAGTAGAGTGCCCATCTTTCTTACCGCATTCTGATGATCTCAAGGGCAATGTGAAACTTCTTATCAACGAGTCAGGAAATCACCTGAAGATAAGAGTATATACAAATGCAGATGATACTGAGCCGGCAAGGGCTGAGGGGTTGAGAGACAAACTTCGTGAAGGGTTGGTGTGCATGGGTGACACTTTAGCAGTAGCGAAAGGCATCGTTAATAGCGATAAGAGGGAGGAATGTATTAGGGGAATTATTAATAATTGTTTACAAAATATTCATTGCAAGGCATTAGAGTCGAATCATGTTGAAAGTGGGGACGTTTTATTTTAATGAAAACAGGGATACATCAGCGGAATTGGATGTCTCACAGAACAGTCATACAAGATTTGTTCTGAATTAAACTGAAAACTGGAGGTGTTGTGATGGATGGGATAATTCAAGGGGAGAGCAATCCCGCTGCTTATAATATAGAAGTACTTCCCTGGAGAGAGGAACAGGGCGCATGGGGTTGCTGTTGTTTTCGGGCAATCGCCAGAGTGATGTGCCCATGTTTTTTACCGGCAGCACCTCCTGAAGTTGAGTCGAGCATGTTAAGATATCGTATCACCGCCAACGGGAATAACCTGACGATCAAAGTAGTTACTGGAATAGACGATACCGATCCGGATAGGGCGCGGGGATTGAGAGTTGGCCTTCGCGAAAAGCTGATGGTGGCTAGTGTGGGTGAAGTTCTGGCCGCAGCGAAAAACACTGAGAATAGAAATGAGCGGCAGGTATTTCTTAGGCAGATTGTTAAAGACTGTTTACTATCAAATGTTGGTTATAGACATTTTGAGCCGAATGCTGCTGCGGTTGAGCCACCTGAAACAGAACCTGACGCTTCTGGTACTGAGGAATTGGGATCTCATATCCCGTCTTATGATGACTTGCCTGTTTACACCCCAAAAGCTACAGAGTTAGATGATTCCAGATTCTGTTGTATTAGCTATGAAAGCGATACACAGATGGTTTTTCAAGGGAAACATTTTTATGGCTATAAAAGTCTGGTTGCAATCTGTGAGACACACGGTGGGATTGATCCTTATGATAGAGAGAAAACCATTAATTGGGACAAGGTCTATAAAATAGTTTCAAAAGATCAAATAGAATCCCGTGATATAGTTTCAAAAGATCAAATAGAATCCCGTGATAATAAGGCATTTGAGCCTGATGAAGCTAAACTCCCGGACACAGAAACAACCAAGTCTTGATGTGGTAACCTCTGAAATATTTTACCCGTCAGAGGCTAACCGCGACTTTGTGTCAATTGTGATTACATTTCCTATTAATATATTTAAGCAGTAGCAGCATGCAAAAGTTAAATTAAAGGCAGTCATAATGAATGAGGTAGCGTCGGCGAGTGGTTCAGCTAATTATGTCAAGCTAGCGGGTGAGACGGGCAATCAAGGCGCAAATGCAACGTGTTGTGTCTGGTTGTACCGGATGGTCACCGAGGTGCGAGACTGTCTTTGTCTATGCGTGCTACGACGGCCGGATACGACTGAATACACTGCGGTTCAGAGAGCGGTAGCCTTGGGAGAAGTTTCCTCCTGGCAATTAAATTTGGATGGTTCACCAGTAACTGCGCAAAAACAGCTGGCAGATCAGCCTGCCGCTCCTCTGCAGCCCAATAAAAGCGAAGAGCCAGATCCTAAAAATGCGATTTCGCCAGTCAAAAATGAGCAGTTACGTTCACCACGATATAGCAATAAGGATATTTTTCACGTCCTTGATGATTTGATTCGTTTTTTGGAGCAACAAGAACTTGCTTGCAAAGACCGCTCGTATAAAAATGCTCAGTGGTGATTATCAACAATAATAAAAACCGGAGCATTAATATGACAACCGCCGAACATGATCAGACCGATGCTCAATATGCGCTGAAAAAAGAAGCTCTGCCTCCCATTGAAACGGTATATAACCCTCACTCTCTTGAATATTGCGAAGATCCGGTGCCCCAGTGGCGCGAGCTGGTGAAGCGTGGGCCACTGGTCTGGTACCCAATATGGCAGGCCTGGATTATGACCGGCATTAACGATATTACGGGCTGCTGGCGCACGGAATACCTGTCATCTGACTTCTATGACTGGGAATATGCGCCACCCCGGCCGCCGGAAAGTGAGTGGACCAACTTTGAGCGGGCATTGATTGGCCACAGTCTGGTGGCTGACAAAGATCATCATCGGCTGGTTCGAAAGATTTCTTCTCCTGCGTTCTCCCGGAATGTGATTGAAGCTATCGGTATGCGAATCGAACCCGATATCAAGCGTCTTTTTGATGAGTTGGGAACGCCAGATAGCTTTGATTACATGGAGAAGGTGGCAGCCCATATCCCCTTTATCTCTATTACCCGAATTGTTGGTATCCCTGAAAAATACTGGGATGACTTCAAGCCGGTAGTGACCAGTTTTACCGAGGCATGGAATCCAACTATCTCTGAAGCACGTCGTCAGAAAGCCCGGGACGATAGCAACCGTGCTATTGATATTATCCGGGTGATAATTGCCGAGCGTCGTCTAATGCCCCAGCAGGATGACTTTCTCAGTGCTCTTATTCAGGTTGAAAAGGAAAATGAGCAGTTTGGTGAGTGGGATATTATTACCCTGGTATTGGCATTGATTGGGGCTGGTGCTGATACCACCCTGATTGCACAACAGTGGAGTGTTTATTCCCTGCTGAAAAATCGTGACCAGATATCGGCTGCACTGGAAACTCCGGAAGCCTTTGGCAAGGCGTTTACTGAAGTGATGCGCTGGTCGGCTAATTCAAAAATGGGGTTTGCCCGTTATGCGCCTGAAGATATGGAAATTCTGGGCCAGAAGATCCGTAAAGGCCAGATGGTACTTTTGATGCCCCATCTTAAGGATTACGACCCTCAATATTATTCTGAGCCGGAAAAGTTTGATCTGAATCGTTCTTACGATAAGGATGTGTTGTTTGGCTATGGTCCACGCTTCTGTATAGGTGCTGCATTGGCAAAACGACAACTCTATCTGACATTGACAGAACTGTTCAGTCGCTTTCCCGATGCGCAGCTGGCTATAGAGCCGGAACGGGATGAAACGGATCATAACTCCATTGCTTTCAAAAAGCTGGTTATCAGGACCAATGCTGAAGTTACCGGGTGATAAAAATTTAAACCCATGTTTTTGCTGTCAGCTTCATCCTGATTCCTCCTGGAAGCTCCACATGGGTTTGATGACGAGTTTGATTCGATTTGACCACCAGCCTTGCAAGGAGACAAATGAAACCGAAAATCATGAGGCCCCATAGGACATGTTGCCAGGCGGGGGTGTCCGGGCTGACAGAATTAGGGAAAACTGTGGGCTGGGTAGTTTCTGAATGCGTATTGAGCATATCACCGGTAAATGGGTTGGCTGTGCTTATTGCTGGCGTTGTGTCATTGATATGACTGGCAGTGGATGAGGCCACCATGGTTGATAATATCACCAGTTTCACTGCCAAAGCCCCGGTCCCGTGGGCTAGCCGGGCAATCTTGTTGAGTATGCTGGCTATTATGACGGTACCGTTTCGATTATTGGTAGACGGGTGATGGAGTTGTTGAGGATTTGGCCTGACTTTACAGCTTCTTTTGCGGAGCATCTGATGATTTAAAAGATGGATGAACTCTTTTCCCCCAAGCCTCTGCTGCCATCCGGTGCCGGATTTAAAAAAAGGTCGGGTATTACGATTACAGTATTTCACGGCGGTCAGAGGGGAGGGGGCGGCCAGAGGTAATGTGTTTTTTGAACGGATACCTGTTGAAAAAGAGGTATGCATTCAACGCTCCAGACATTGATCAATCAATGCTGAAAATGGTAGTAGTTACGCCAATAACCCGTTGAGTTTATTTCAATGACTGCCGATCCAGCTGTCGATACTGAAAAGCCTCAGCCAAGTGTTTCTTCAGTACGGTTTCTGACGCAGCCAGATCCGCAATGGTTCTGGCAACCCTTAATACCCGGTGCAGGCCTCTGGCTGAGATATTCAGCCGATCAGCTGCCTGGATTAAAAAGTCTTTTTCTTCAGAGCCCAGTCCGCAGACAGGAAACAGTTCCTTGGACGACAGTAAGGCATTTATTTTTCCCTGTCGGTTAAGCTGTTGCTGGCGCACCTGAATAACCATTGCCCGGATTTCGGTGGAGCTTACCGGGGGGGCTTTATCACACTCCGGGGAGTCATTGATCAGTAACTGTAGATTTTGTGACGGCACTTCAACCTGAAGGTCAATACGATCCAGTAAAGGGCCGGAGAGTTTGTTGCGGTAGCGGGCGATCTGGTCCGGTGTACAACGACATTGTCTTTTATTATCGCCAAGGTAGCCGCAGGGACAGGGGTTCATCGCACCAATCAACTGAAACCGGGCAGGGAAGGTTTCCTGGCCTTTGGCTCGGGTAATCACTACCTCGCCGCTTTCCAGCGGTTCCCTCAGCATCTCAAGCGCCTGTCGTTGAAATTCTGTCATTTCATCTAAAAAAAGTACTCCGCGATGGGCATGGGAGACTTCTCCCGGTTTGGGCTGACTGCCACCACCCACCATGGAAACCGATGACGACGAGTGGTGTGGTGCTCGAAAAGGTCGCTGTTTCCAGGCGGGAACCAAATGACTGGATGCCAGTGAGTAAATGGCGGCGACTTCCAGGGCTTCTGCTTCGGTTAAGGGTGGCAGGATGCCCGGAAGGCGGCTGGCCAACATGGTTTTTCCGGTACCGGGGGCGCCAAAGAAAAGAAGGTGGTGGCCACCGGTGGCCGCAATAATCAGGGCGCGCCGGGCCTGCTCCTGACCACGAACATCGGCCAGGTCGGGGTAGTTGACGGGGCTATCCATCGCCTGGGCGACCGTGGGCTCGATTTGGATTTTATTATTGAGATAGCCACAGAGTTCCTGAAGGTTTTGTACCCCCGTAATGTGAGCGTCCTTCACCATGGCGGCAATGTTGGCGTTTCGTCCGGCAACAATAAGCTCGCGGTTTTTTTTCTGACAGGCGATGGATGCGGGCAGTACGGCTGTTACCGGGCGTAGCTGACCAGAGAGTGCCAGTTCACCGAGGAATTCACGGTTGTCCAGGGTTGATTCTGGTAGTTGCCCGGAAGCAACGAGAATGCCCAAAGCGATGGGCAGATCATAACGACCGCCTTCCTTGGGCAGGTCTGCCGGTGCCAGGTTGACGGTAATCCTGCCGTCGGGAAAGTCATAGCCACTGTTAATCAGGGCGCTTCTGACCCGGTCCTTACTTTCACGAACCGCTGCTTCTGGCAAGCCCACAATATTCAGCGCAGGTAGCCCCTGAGAAAGATGAACTTCCACAGAAACAGCGGGAGCTCGAATTCCCTGATTAGCCCGCGTACGAACCTGTGCCAGACGGAAGTGCATTATTGTTATTGACCGGTTGAACAGCTTGAAACGTTCAAAGATAGCAGTTGAATATAGATCCTGTTTAAAAACAGGTGTATTGCCAGGATTATGGATAGGTTCTTCAATCTTCAATATCCTGGCGTAATGGCAAGTGCTGCAAGCTAGCCAGCCCCATTTTATCAAGGCTGTTATTTATCCAGCCGACCATAATATTAATACGCTGGTTGGTCAGTGTTGTCCCTTTAAAATCATCGGGGAATAGTTCTTGAGCTGATTTGTTTGTTTTTGCTTTTATCAGGGATTTGTTCATTCGTTCTAGCCAGTTGTACAGGTCAGGGTTTGTTTTTTTTAGCTCCTGAGTCGAATTAAAGGTTTGGTTCGCAGCAAAATTTGCCAATTCAGAAGAATATGACCACCACTGGTCACCACACCATTTTTCCCTTTTCCAGTATTTTTTTTTCACACTGGGCTGTTGATGAACCTCAGTTGTATTTAATCTGGCTACTCTGGCCATGGGTCTGGCCATGGGTCTGGCCATGGGAAGTCTCTCAGGTTTGTCAGGACATGGCTTTGATTTCGTTATTTTTGTTTGTGCACACTCAGAATGAATAGTTGGATCCATTTTTCCAGTGGCAGATATACTCCGGGGGCCGGTGGGGGTAACGGAGTCGGTTATTTCTTTAATAGAACGATAAGTCCAAACTGAAGGTGATTCTGTGAAGGTTGGGACTTTGTACGTGTTGAGTAATGCGGCACGAGACGTACAAAAATGGCGTGTTGATTGTATTGAGAGCTGCCTGCATAGCTTTATGTATCTTAGGGTTACATCCAGACTACCCTTGCATCTTTTGAGAAGTTGAAGTTGAATTCGCCTTATACGCAATCCTTTGTCGTGAAGTTTCTCAAATAGTTTGTCAGTACTGGTGGTTCTATTAAAGAGTTTTTCTATAATATCGTTTTCGCCAGGGTTGAAAAGTTGACGTAAATGATCAAGTGTAAAAGGTGACTGGCCTTTGTACTTTATTCTCGCAAGGTTGATGTTTCTAATTAGCTTTGATGGATGATTTATGGTTTTGATTTGTTCTGAAATAAACTTCTTTAATAATGGCGTATTGCCCTCAGATCGAATTCTTCTGTTGATTTCAAGATTGACAGATGTACCTCGCTTCTTTTTATTATTTAGTTTATCCAGTAGCTCCTGGTCTGTATATACAAGATGTCCGAGAAGATTCTTCTGCTTATCTCTGTTGAAATGTTGTTTAACAAATTTTATTACTGTTGGTTTGTCTGGAGTCTTATATACGCCATCCACCAAAAGTTTGACATTGCCTTTTTGTGTACTTAAATCCTTCAGTAGCTCATGTAAGCCATATTTTATTGAAAGTCTTTTGGTGATAATCGCTTTTTGAGCCTCAAGATCGCCTTTTCTGGCCGCTTCATATATCTGTTGTGAGTCCTTGGAGCTGGATGTATTTCTAGGAAGGGATTGATAAACATCAAGAGTTTTTGGCGTAATAACATGTTGTGTAAGTCTTATTCCTGCAAAGCGTTCCATTTCTTCAGGCGTCCACGATTTATCATGACAGTTTAGTGGATTTGGGATGTGACGCCCAAGTTCGTAAGCAAGCATGGCAATTCTTTTGGTTTTTAACAGCTTAATGCTTAAGGATTCTTTTAGCAAAGTAAGCCACCGGGTTTCCCCTTTTTCCTGTTCCATTTGTGTGCCTAGCCACTCCATAGGAATTGACATAACATCATCTTCCGGAGAAATAAGGTTATGATCGTAACAAAAACGATAAATGTCGTAACTATTCCATTTGTAGCGATCTTCATCGTTTTTTGGGGATTTGTGGGGGACTGGAATCTTATGTCTGTTATTTCTGTTAAATGACAATTTTATAGTTTTTATTGCATCGAGAACAGAGTCGCAGCGATTTAGCTGGTATTTTACGTAGGTTTTTAGTGCAAGGGCGTTTTTCTCAGATTTATTTAATAGTTTATTTGTGGTAATCGTGTTTCCTGATATTTTCTGAATTATTGTTTTTTCAGCTGCGTCATATTTCAGTTCTCTTTTAACGGATGTTTCCCTGTTTTTTAATCGTTGTCTGAGTATGTCATTAAAGTCTGTGGTAATCGTTACTGAAACTTTATCTGAATCCGAAAATGCGGTTGTCGTTTTGTCTTTAATAGTCTGGTGATCATCCGGTGTGTGACTTTTTTTGAGATACTGTGCCTTAAAGTTAACACTCGAAGAGCGCTTTCCTGATTTCATGGTACGTTTGGCTTCAGACCTGTAACACCAGAGTAGCTCTGTGGCTGGGGGGATTGCCTTCGAAGCTTCAATTTTAAACTCAATGGGAATCTCTCTATTTGGAAAGCACTTCAGGGTAAGCCCTTCAGTTTCATCGAACTTCCGCTTAACACCAACATTAACTTTACAGTTAGGGTTGGTAGAGTCATTCATATAAATAACGGGTCCATCGGGCATGACGCCCAGCCCCAGGTCATTAACTCTATATGGGCTCCAGAGTATATGAGAGTCAGAGCCCAGAGGCATGCACAGTCCGTCATAGTAAAGCCATTCGAGGTGCTTTCTGGTTTCAGGATACTGGTGACTAAAAGCAAGAATACCGGTAATGCCTTCAAGAATAATGTCGCGTTTTTTGAAAATTAGTTTGTCAGGTGTATTGCAAACAGAAACATTGGCTGTTGAAAACAGGCCTGAACCCACACCTGTAGTGCATCGAATAGTACTGGTCGCTATTTTTAACCGGTTCAGGGCTTGCAATTCTTTTGTCAGTGAGGCCTCTGGTTGACAAATTGAAACGTGCTTTTGTTTTGCCGTTTGCTGTTTTTTATTGGTAGGGTAAGTGGCTGGCTGGGCAGCTGAGTGGGCTGACGAAACACGGATGTCCATTTTTTTACAAAGGCCTTTTATTTGATTCTGCCGACTGGTCGTCGGGAAAACTGATTTTTAAGCTGTGGCGCTTTGTTTGGGCGTGCAATTGTTGATGACCAGCTAAACAAGTTCAAACGACCAGTGAATGATAGCAGTTTACTGGCAGGATGCTTTGAAAGTGTGCGCCTGTGCTTTTATGGACAGGCGTTCTGGCGAGAGGTTTTATCATCAGTCTTCAGGATTTTCCTGGTCCGGGTTGCTGCTCTCTTCCCGGGTTTGTTCAGACTTGAACGCTTCCAGCTTTTTCTCCAGGGCTTCCAGACGTTCACGGGTATGCCTGAGGACAGCAACCTGGGTATCAAACTCATCACGGGTGACCAGCTCCAGTTTTGACAGGGCACTGCTTACCAGCGCTTTGATATTTTTCTCAATATCTTCCCGGGTCTGGCTTTTGTCACCATTAAAAAGCTCGCTGGCTTTGGCGGCAATATTATTGATTAATGCGGCTTTATCGATCATGGGTATCGCTGCGCTGGTGGTCTGGAAGGTGGCAAGAATACCACAAGACACAAGTACTGATAGAGCCGGGATAAACCTGACCTGTATTTTTCAGTAATGTTCTTACCCGCTGGATAGCCCGTTCAGGCCTGAATCTCTCATAAAAAAGTCTCTGCATAACACATATGGAATATGCAGCTCGATTGTGTACGTATTAGATTTAGTAGCTCTCTGGTGAAGCACCAGGTTCAGGCAGAGTGTAGTGGTATTTGGTTTCGCACCAAGCTGGTGCGTTTCGCGGTGGGAGTATGAGTTTTTAGTGCGTTAAATGAGTGCGTTCTCTTATTTAGTTGCCTTTTCAGGGAACTCTTCAGGGAACTCTTCAGGATAAGAGCGCCTATGCGACGCCCAGCTATGGGCATTTGTAAAAACTGGCACAGAGCCTGCTTTGTTCAGGATAACCATTTAAACAGTGCCGGGCGATCTTGTCTGAAACCAACACTGGCGGGGTGCGTTCTTCTTTTTGTTGCGCTCTTGAAACAATAGAGGGTGTTGTAACACAAGGGGAATGCGTAGACTCTGGATACTGTAACGCATCCAGATCACCCCTCCCGGATGGTTTTAAGTAGAGTTTTCAATAAAGAGATTTGCCCGGAAAAGATAACCAGGAGAATAATGCATGAAGTTAGTATCAGCCATTATCAAGCCATTCAAACTTGATGACGTACGGGAAGCACTTTCCGATATCGGTGTTCAGGGTATTACCGTGACTGAGGTTAAGGGTTTTGGTCGCCAGAAAGGTCATACCGAACTCTACCGTGGTGCAGAGTATGTTGTGGACTTTCTGCCGAAGGTGAAAATTGAAGTCGCTATCTCAGACGATTTGCTGGATCAGGTGATTGAAGCTGTCTCCAATGCAGCCAACACCGGAAAGATTGGTGATGGAAAAATTTTCGTCACTACTCTGGAACAGGCGATCCGGATTCGTACCGGAGAGACTGGCGTTGACGCCATCTGAACAGCCTTGAGCGGAATGAATATCTCCGCTCAGCAGTAATAACGATATAAAACAGATAAAAAGATGTGAATTTACTGGGAGGGGTCCCGTGGAAGATATAACTCAATTGTCGTATGCGCTCGATACTTTTTACTTTCTGGTGTGCGGTGCACTGGTCATGTGGATGGCCGCCGGTTTTGCCATGCTGGAAGCCGGTCTGGTGCGATCAAAGAACACCGTTGAAATCCTGACCAAGAATATTGCCCTGTTTGCCATAGCCTGCACCATGTATCTGCTCTGTGGTTATCAGATCATGTATCCTGGCGCCAATGAAGGGGGCATCATGCCGCTGTTCGGTACACTGATCGGTACCGAGAACAGTGTTGAATCGGTTGTTGGCGGTGGTGATGGTGGTGCGCCTTATTATTCCCTGCGCGCTGACTTCTTTTTCCAGGTTGTCTTTGTTGCCACGGCGATGTCGATTGTTTCCGGTGCGGTTGCTGAACGCATGAAACTCTGGGCCTTCCTGCTGTTCGCTGTCTTCATGACCGGCTTCATCTATCCGGTTCAGGGCTTCTGGAAGTGGGGTGGTGGTTTCCTGAACGAAGCTGGCTTCCAGGACTTTGCCGGTTCTGGTGTTGTCCACCTGGCAGGTGCTTCTGCTGCACTGGCTGGTGTTCTCCTGCTGGGAGCCCGTAAAGGCAAGTACTCTGCCAATGGTGCTGTTAATGCAATGCCCGGCGCTAACCTGCCCATGGCAACGCTCGGTACCTTCATCCTGTGGCTTGGCTGGTTCGGCTTCAACGGTGGTTCTCAGCTGAAGATTGCGGATGTTGAAAATGCCAATGCGGTTGCCCAGATCTTTGTCAACACCAATGCTGGCGCTGCTGGTGGTGTTATCGCTGCCCTGATCGTTGCAAGACTGCTGTTTGGTAAGGCTGACCTGACCATGGCTTTGAACGGTGCCCTGGCTGGCCTGGTTGCTATTACCGCTGAACCTCTGATGCCAACGGCCCTGGGGTCAACGCTGATCGGTGCTGTCGGTGGTACACTGGTGGTATTCGCTATCCTTGGCCTTGATAAGCTGCGTATTGATGATCCGGTGGGTGCCATCTCTGTTCACGGTGTTGTTGGTATCTGGGGTCTGCTGGCCGTCCCTCTGACCAATAGCGATGCAACCTTCAGTGCTCAGCTACTGGGTATTGGAACCATCTTCGCCTGGGTGTTCGGCGCTTC
>NZ_JAVRMB020000080.1:0-4583 GCF_031844845.1 Endozoicomonas sp. | reverse complement strand
GAAAATACGTCCTTCAGGAATTTACTGGATGAGCTTCGCCAAAAGCAGGCATTGCATGAAATAAAGCTCTCTGTGAAACCCATCACAGAGGTAGCCCATGATCTTGGTTTTTCAGACTCTGCGAGTTTCTGTCGGGCCTTTAAACGCTGGACAGGTGAGACACCCTCACAGTACCGGAGAGTGAAGGAGTTATCTCATTAGGGGAAACCATTGGCGGTTCATGCCTCTTCCCTGAGGCCACTGGGCTCATTGGTACCAGCACATCACCCCAGGCTGCACAAAAGCCCTGTTGGCATATAAGCATTCAATTGCCCACTGGCCACCAGCTGCGATGCGTTTTGTATATCCGGGAAAAAATAACGGTCCTGATCGTAGAAGGGAACATCTTTCCTCACCGTTTTCATCACCGCCTGCAGCGTTCCAGAGGTTTTCCAGGGTTTACGCAGATCCACACCCTGTGCCGCCGCCAGCAATTCAATCCCCACTATTGCCGCGGTATTACTGTTCATCTCTCGTAGACGACGCGCACCGTATGTTGCCATGGAAACATGATCTTCCTGATTGGCAGAGGTGGGCAGACTGTCCGTTACTGAAGGGTGACAAAGACAGCGGTTCTCACTGGCCAGAGCAGCGGCGGTATTATGGGCAATCATAAAACCGGAGTTAACACCGCTGTTTTTTACCAGAAAAGCGGGTAAACCACTCAGGTGTTGATCCATCAGCAGTGCGATTCGACGCTCACTGATGGCGCCGATTTCCGAAATGGCCAGGGCCAGCGCTTCTGCCGCCATTCCCACCGGTTCGGCATGAAAGTTACCGCCGGAGATAATCTCATTATCTGCCGCAAACACCAGTGGGTTATCCGTCACGCCATTGGCTTCAATGCCCAGAATCCGTGCGGCGTGGCGCATCTGCTCCAGACAGGCCCCCATCACCTGGGGCTGGCATCTCAGGGAGTATGGATCCTGCACCTTGTCACAGTCCATATGAGCCTGCCCAATATCACTATGATCAAGCACGGAACGATAGGCATGGGCGGCATCAATCTGCCCCTGCAGCCCACGAGCCTCATGAATGCGAGGATCAAATGGACGACGACTGCCCATTGCTGCTTCAATGGCAAGGCTACCGGAAATCACTGCTGAAGCAAAAAGGTCTTCAGCACCAAACAACCCCTGCAGGGCAAATGCCAGACTTGCCTGAGTACCGTTTAATAAGGCCAGTCCTTCCTTGGGGGCCAGTTGCATGGGTTTCATACCTGCATGGGTCAGGGCTTCCAGGGCGGTCACCTGCTGCTGATCCACCATGGCATGGCCTTCACCCAGTAATAAGCAGCTCATATGGGCCAGTGGCGCAAGATCACCACTGGCTCCCACCGAGCCTTTCTCCGGTACACAGGGATACACGCCCTGGTTGATCAGCTTAATCAATGCCTCAATCAGTTCCAGCCTGACACCCGACATACCTCTGGCCAGACTGTTGACTTTCAGCACCATCATCAGCCGGATAGTGCTCTCCTCCATAAACTGACCGACACCTGCCGCATGAGAGAGCACAATACTTCTCTGCAACGCCTCCAGCTCCTTATCCGCAATCCGGGTACTGGCCAGCAGACCAAAGCCGGTGTTAATGCCATAGACGACACGGTTCTCGGCCAGTGCCTGGTTCACACAGGCGACACTGTCACTGATGGCCTGGTGGCAGGATGGATCCAGCTGAATCTGTACCTTACTCCGGCTGACTTTGCGCAAATCCGCCAAAGATAGTTGTCCGGGTGTAATCATTAACTTATTCATTGTGGCTTTCCTCCCGACTGCATGGGTAAATCCAGACCGTTGTCTTTCGCACACTGTCTGGCAATGTCATAACCGGCATCGGCATGACGCATAACACCGGTTCCCGGGTCGTTCCAGAGCACCCTGCCAAGCTTCTCTCTGGCTTCATCAGTACCATCAGCCACAACAACGACACCGGCATGCTGACTGTAACCAATACCGACCCCACCACCATGATGAATACTCACCCAGGTGGCTCCGGAAGCCGTATTCAGCAAGGCATTCAGCAGTGGCCAGTCTGATACCGCATCACTGCCATCTTTCATACCTTCGGTTTCGCGGTTGGGGCTGGCTACCGAGCCAGAATCCAGATGGTCACGGCCAATCACCACCGGCGCACTCAATTCGCCACTGGCCACCATGTCATTAAAGGCCTGACCAAGGCGAGCCCGGTCTTCCAGACCAACCCAGCAGATACGGGCAGGCAGCCCCTGAAAAGCAATTCGCTCCCGGGCCATATCCAGCCAGTTGTGAAGATGCGCATCATCGGGAATGAGTTCTTTGACCTTCTGGTCGGTTTTATAAATATCTTCAGGGTCACCAGACAATGCCACCCAGCGGAAAGGACCGATTCCCTGACAAAACAACGGACGGATATAGGCAGGCACAAATCCCGGAAAATCGAAGGCGTTTTCTACACCCACTTCTTTCGCCATCTGTCTTATATTGTTGCCGTAATCAACCGTAGCTGCCCCCTGCTGCTGTAAAGCCAACATGGCTTTTACCTGAACCGCCATGGACTCTCTGGCTGCTTTAATCACTGCCGCTTCATCCGCCTTACGCTGCTCACTGGCCTGTTCCAGAGTCCAGCCTTTGGGCAGGTAACCATTGAGCGGGTCATGGGCGGATGTCTGATCAGTCACAACATCCGGCGTAATATTGCGCCCGGCCAGTTCGGGGAAGATATCTGCAGCGTTACCCAGTAGCCCAACAGAGATTGCTTTACCTTCGGATTTAGCCTGCTCAATCATGGCAAGCGCTTCATCCAGCGTGGCGGCCTTTTTATCCAGATAATGGGTTTTCAGGCGAAAGTCGATCCGTGACTCATCCACTTCACAAGCCAGCATAGAGAAACCGGCCATGGTCGCCGCTAATGGTTGGGCTCCACCCATGCCCCCCAGGCCACCGGTGAGAATCCATTTTCCGGAAGCATCGCCATTGAAGTGCGCTTTGGCCATGGCAACAAACGTTTCATAAGTACCCTGAACAATCCCCTGGGAACCGATGTATATCCATGAACCTGCCGTCATCTGGCCATACATCATCAGCCCCAGCTTATCCAGTTCATGGAAGTGATCCCAGTTACCCCAGTAAGGCACAATATTGGAATTGGCAATCAACACTCTGGGCGCACCGCTATGGGTTTTGAACACCCCAACCGGCTTGCCAGACTGGACTAACAGGGTTTCATCCGTCTGCAGTCGTTTAAGTGTGGCAACAATCTGGTCGTAGCATTCCCAGTCTCTGGCGGCTCTGCCAATACCGCCGTAAACCACCAGACTTTCTGGATGCTCTGCCACTTCCGGATCCAGATTATTCATCAACATTCGCAGGGGGGCTTCTACCTGCCAGCTGCAGGTATTCAGCTCAGAACCTCTGGGAGCCCGGATGGATCGCTCAGGATCATATCGCCGGTCTTTCAGTTCTTGTTTGCTTTGGGGATGGCTTGCCATACTCACAACCTCTTTTTATGAATGGACAGTTTTGAAAAAAAGCATCAGGTAAACTGCAAATGGTCTCCCAGCCGATATCGGTCACCGGGGTGTATCAATCTGGCCAGACTGACGACACCGTTTCGACACCAGCTTCTTCTTGTAATTCTTAAGCACGGGGCAGCGGAATCCATACTCAAAGCGCTGGCAACCGGCTCCGAAGGCAATACCGCTTCAACGACATGTGTCGCTTCTGTCAGTGCCGCTACCCGGTTCAGATAAACATTGGGCGTTTCCCGGGAGAAATCCTGCTCCAGGTATTCAGGCGCAAAACGGGGGTTGATATGGCGCTCTTCCCACTGCAGTGGCAGGTCATTTTCATAGTGAACAATGATGGAATGAAAAACGGTAGCAGACTCCGGCAGCTCCAGAGATAGCGCCATCGCTTCTGACGCTTTTTCCGTTTCCAGCAACAGGACCCGGTTACTGTAACCATGCCCCCGCTCCCTGACCTCATCGGCAATATTCCGCACCGTCAGCATGGAGGACTGTGGTTCAGAATAAGCAACAAAAGTACCCAGCCCCTGCTGGCGCACCAGCACACCGGATGCCGTCAGCTCCTGCAACGCCTTTCTGGCCGTCATCCGACTGACCGAAAACTGCTGGCAGAGCTGATTTTCAGACGGCACCTTTTTGAACTCAGACCACTCGCCACGCTCAATCTTGTCCAGAATAAAGTGCTTTATCTGCTGATAACGGGGTAACACATTCTGATTCATAGTTTTAAAAACAGTGTTATAGAGCCTTTTATAGAATGACAGGTTGCCCTATCAATCTTATTGTATATAGTTGTATATACAACTTAACAATAAACCAATTCAAATAACTGTGCAAAGATACTGAGGAGGTTGTCGCGAAGGCGGGAATCCATCTTGAGCAGTGGATCCCCGCCTTCGAGGTTGTCGCAAAAGGTTGACCCTCCGTCTTTCCCGCGCAGGAGGCTGTCGCAAAACCCACCAGGAACCTCGTTCCCACGCTCTGCGTGGGAATGCATAGCCAACCGCAGGAATCGTGTCTGTGGTTGGGTCCTGGCGCT
>NZ_JAVRMB020000079.1:0-5164 GCF_031844845.1 Endozoicomonas sp. | reverse complement strand
GCAAATATCTTCTAAAATAATGAGTTAGCATCAGAAAGCACCAAAATTAATGCTTCTTCGGGAACTTGTTCCTGATAAAACGTTCAAAGTATGTATTGGGGGGCATTGGTCAGGAGCCGTTTCACTTTTACCTATTATGAGTGGAGAGTGTATGATGCAGAAAAATTTAGCCCCTCAGATTCTGGTCGCCCTGATACTGGGCATGGTCGCTGGTATCACAATCCAGCTGGTTGCTTCACCAGACGGTATCCTTCAGGAATACCTGGTCAATGGCCTCTTTCACGCCGTCGGCGTGATGTTCGTGGCAATGATAAAAATGCTGGTTGTCCCCCTGATTTTTGTCTCCATTGTCCACGCGGTCTGTAGCCTGAAGGACATTACCCAGGTGGGCCGACTTGGCGTTAAAACCTTTGGTATTTTTATTGGCAACACAGTGCTTGCCCTCATCTCTGCCATTGTTATCACGTTGTTGATTGCCCCTGGCACCGGTGCCAATCTCGGCCACGTTGACCAACTGGTTCGATCTGGTCAGTCTGAACTCCCTTCACTGTTGAGCATGATTATTGATGTCGTGCCGGTGAACCCTTTTCAGGCGGTGGTAGAAGGCAACATCCTGCAGATCCTCTTTATCGCCATCATTACCGGTATTGCCATAAAGAAACTGGAAAACCATGAAACTCACAGCGTCAGTAATGTTTTTTCCCTGGCGAACAGTGTCATGATGAAGCTGATTGGCATCGTCATGAGCGTCGCTCCCTATGGTGTATTTTTCCTGACCGCCAAACTGGCCGCCACATTAAACGGCAGCAGCATCTTAAGTGTATTTTCCTATGTTTTAACCTGCCTGTTTATCATGAGCCTGTGGTTATTTGTCATTTATCCAGTATTTATCGGGCTGGTGATCAAGCGTTCCCCTATGGTGTTTATCCGCCATACCCGTGAACAGGTGATGTTTGCTCTCTCGACCGCCAGCTCCAATGCCTCTATTCCTATTACTTACCAGACACTGATCGAAAAATTCAAAGTCCCTGAGCATATTGCCGGTTTCACCGTTCCCCTGGGAGCCACAATCAATATGTCTGGCTCTGCTATTTACATGACGGTTGCGGCTATTTTTGTTGCCAATGCCTGGCATGTGGATCTGACCTTGATGGAACTCGTCATGATGAGCTTCACTACGTTTCTTCTGGCTGTCGCTACCGGAGGTATACCTGGCGGTGCCGCTGTCTCTACCGGTGTACTGCTGCACTCCATGGGTCTTCCTGTTGAAGCCATGGCCATTGTTCTCGCCACCGACCGGATTACCGATGCTGGCTGTACCGTCACCAATGTGGTTGGTAATACCGTTGCAGGTATTCTCTGTGCAGTTGGGGAAACAGCTCCGGAAACAGTTGAAGAAACGGCATCAGAAGAAACGGCAGCAGAAGAAAAGAAAGTGGCTGCCGCTTTACAGGGGAATCAGGACGTGTGCTAGAGAACGTACTCCGGGTTCTCTCTCAGTATGATAAGAAGCTGGTCTCATGGTTAATAATAAACGTCCCTTAAAGACAGGGACAATAAACTGGTATACTCTGCCGATTATTTAATGGTGGGTATAGACCATGCATAGATTTCACGGCCTGTACGGTGTTACCGATAGTCAGCTGCAACCCGATGACAGAATTCTGATCGAAACGGTAGAGCAGGCTTTGATGGGCGGTATGAAGATACTTCAGTACCGTGATAAAAGTCTGGATAATGGCAAAAGGCTACGACAGGCTGGCGCCCTGAAAGTCCTCTGCCATCACTACCAGGCCATGCTGATTATCAATGATGATATTGAACTGGCTATGGATGTAGAAGCAGACGGTGTCCACCTCGGCCAGCAGGATGAAAACCTTGCCTCTGCCAGAGAGCGGCTGGGTGATTACGCCATGATCGGTATCAGCTGTGAAAACTCCCTGGAAAAGGCAAAGGCAGCCGTAGAGCAGGGTGCCAATTACATTGCCTTTGGTAAATTCTTCCCTTCCCGCACCAAGCCAGATGCAAAAAATGCAGATCTGTCCATTCTCTCAGAAGCCCGGCAAATGTTTGATCTTCCCATCGTCGCCATTGGTGGTATCACGATGGAAAATGCTTCCGATGTAATTACTGCCGGTGCAAATATGGTAGCTGTCGTCAACAACCTGTTTGCGGCACAGAACATTCGGGAACGGTCCGAGAGTTTTATGGCACTGTTCAACGACAACAGCCCTGAGCACAACAACAGCCCTGAGCACAACAACAGCCGTAAAGCCGTATAAAACTCATTCGAAATCGCAAAATAAACTCGAGTTTAATCTGCACAGCATACATTAAGGAATTGCCACCATGTCTCGTTCTGAAGAACTTTTTGCAGATGCCCAGACGGTCATTCCCGGAGGGGTAAACTCTCCGGTTCGAGCTTTTAAAGGTGTTGGCGGTAAGCCCATCTTTTTCAAAAAAGCCCGGGGCGCGCATCTCTATGATGTGGATGGCAAGGAATATATTGATTACATCGGTTCCTGGGGCCCCATGATTCTTGGACATAACCATCCCGATGTCATCGCCGCTGTGCGGGATCAGGCACTGGCAGGTTTGAGTTTTGGTGCGCCTACCGAGCTGGAAACCCGACTGGCTAAAATGGTGCGTGAGCTGGTGCCGTCCATGGAGCTTCTGCGCATGGTCAACTCCGGTACCGAAGCCACCATGAGCGCCATTCGTCTGGCCCGTGGTTTTACCGGCCGTGACCTTATTGTCAAATTCGAAGGCTGCTACCATGGCCACTCTGACTCCCTGCTGGTAAAGGCCGGTTCCGGAGCCCTGACTCTGGGTGTGCCCAACTCTCCGGGCGTACCTGCTGTCCTTGCGGAAAAAACCATCACCCTGACCTACAACAATCTTGTCGAGGCTGAAGAGACCTTTAAGCAGATCGGTGATGAGATTGCCTGCATTATCATTGAGCCCGTTGCTGGCAACATGAACTGCATTCCACCCGCACCCGGCTTTCTGGAAGGGCTGCGAACACTTTGCGATAAACACGACACAATACTTATATTTGATGAAGTGATGACGGGTTTCCGTGTTGCCCTTGGCGGTGCCCAGGCGTATTACGATGTGAAGCCTGACCTGACAACACTGGGTAAAATTATTGGCGGTGGTCTGCCCGTGGGCGCCTTTGGCGGACGCAGAGACATTATGGAACACCTTGCACCACTGGGGCCTGTGTATCAGGCTGGAACACTGTCCGGGAACCCTCTGGCAATGGCTGCGGGTCTGGCAACCCTGGAAAACCTCTCAACTCATGGTTTCCACGGAGCACTCACTGAAAAGACCGCGGCACTGTTGAAAGGTTTACAGGAAAAAGCCGAGGTAGCAGGCATACCTTTTACCACCTCCCAGGTAGGCGGCATGTTTGGTCTATTCTTCACCGATCAAGGCGATGTGGACTGCTTTTCCAAAGTTATGGCCTGTGATACTGATCGCTATGCTAAATTTTTCCATGGCATGCTGGATAATGGCGTGTATCTGGCGCCCTCAGCATTTGAGGCAGGATTCATGTCCATAGCCCACGGTCAGGCAGAACTGGATGCCACACTCAAGGCCGCAGAAAAAGCATTTGCCCAACTAGATTAAGAAACCGTAGTCCGCTATCCGTAGTCCGTTGTCCGAAAAAGCGCATGTAACGCCCGCTCTTTCGGACTACGGATCACGGCCCACGGACCACGGTCTTTTAACATTCTTACCACTTAGTTCAATGGTTACACTGCCTTGCAAACAATGAGTTCCCTGGCCATTTCTGATGCTGTACTGGCATTTTCCTGTCTATTCTCCGTTTTTCTGATGGCTCAGAAAAAGGCGTTTTCTGACGTCCATCGCCTATCGGCCACCGCTGCGCTCATGGGCTTTCTGTTAATGGCACTGGCATCCATTACTGGCAGCCTGCGTTATGGCATTTCCAGTGTCTGGACCGAACCTCATGAGATGCTGGCCAATGCCGCCATGTTTCTTGCTCCACCGCTCACCGGGATTGCCACCTGTCTTGGTGTAACCGTCAGCAGCTGGAGCCGTGCCGCCTGGGGCAGGCTGATACTGGGCGTTTGCCTTGCCTATGAAGTGTGTCGCTGGTATGGGGTGGATATCATATATCGGGATATACAGATGGCATTATTACTTTTATTTGCCCTGTATCTGCTGATTCGTTCCTCATTAGAACCCGGCCCCCGATGGTTAATTATTGGTTCCATCGCCAGTTATTTCACCGGAGTCCTGATCATTGGCACAGAAGGAACTCTGGCAGGCTATCTCAGGCTGGATCTGTTCCGCTACCTGATTGGTCTCGGTAACCTGCTACTGGGCAGCGGACTTTATTTTATTTTCAAGAACCGTTATTCAAATACCGATCAGACACCAGCCTGATCCTGAGCACCCTCAGGTTTAAAAAGGCGGCAGCCTTTATGCCCTGGGGGTATTCTTTGCGCGAGAAAGTCTCTGAGATTCAAATTCATCAGAGATTACGTGGAGAGCTTCAGCATCGCAGCTATGTGCAGGGTTATGTCCGTATCCAGCACTGGCTATTATGAATGGCTCTCTCGGCCTGAATCCAAGCGATCTCAGGAAGACCAGGCATTGAATACCCGAGGGCATAAAGGCAGAAATCAGAGTTATACACGAGAAAAGTCGTAAAACTTATGGCGAACGTCGTATCAAAGACGACTTGGCTGATATGGGAAAGAATGTTTGTCGCCAGAGAATTAACCGACTTATGAAAGAGGAAGAACTGGCTTGTAAAACGAAGCGTAGATTCAAGGCAACAACTGACTCACGGCATAATAAGCCAGTGGCGGATAAACACGACGGCAGTAGCTGTAGCCAATAAAAATGCCCGTATTGCCTGGGCCGTGTTAACCAAGAAAGAGCCGTATAAGGCGGCTGCATGAGCACTACAAATATCAATTAATTAAACATTTGTCGTTAGATAAGAAAAGCAAAAGCGGTTAATCAGTGTACTCTCGTAAAAAAAGAGTGCAACGAGTTGCGTGGATAAAGTTCAAATGATGGCGTAAAAGGTAAGACCTGCATTCCCTTAAACCTGACCGGGGTCAGGGCCCGTAGAGGCCGAAGACCTGATGAGGTGGGAGTGAGCAGATTCCATCAGGGCCAGAGG
>NZ_JAVRMB020000078.1:0-8474 GCF_031844845.1 Endozoicomonas sp. | reverse complement strand
TTTTTCGGTAATGGTGGTTTTACCGGCATCGGGGTGGGAGATGATGGCAAATGTGCGTCTGGTGCTTACTTCTTGGGAGAGTCTGGGGTCTGACATATATCTTGGTTTCTGAATTTGTACACACCTTTGTACACATTTGGGGAGATGGTTGCCTGGTGTGTTGGGTAATAAATTGATCGCCATCCTATCCAACCTGACTATTATCATGCAAGCTTTCCACTTCATACCTGTGTTTACGGTTCCAGGGCAAAAGGAAACTTTCGTAATGGTTCGGATATTGATTTGACGCTTTTCAAATTGGCTCAGACGATACTTTAACAGACTGATTATCAGGTATTACCTTGAGTAATACTTTTTTTCAGGAGATCAGCCATGTCCGGCAGCTCTATCACCACCAAGGGGCAGGTGACCATACCCAGTAGCTTACGGGAAAAGTTTCAGTTGCAACCGGGGGATAAGGTACTTTTTTTAGAAAAAGACGGTGTGATTACCCTGATGCCCATGAAACAGGATATTACGCGGCTGGCCGGGTGCCTTGCTGACGATGTTGGTGGTCGCCAGGCATCCTTTGATGATATGGAGGCAGCTATTCGGGAAGGGGCGGTCAGGGGATGGAGTCAGGACGAGGAATCTGATGATGGAAGGAATTGATACAAATGTACTTGTTCGTTTTCTGGTCAAAGATGATCCACAGCAATACCAGCAGGCCTTATTGCTCCTGACAGAAATGCCAAAGATTTACCTCTCTCCCATTGTACTGGTGGAAATCGTTTGGGTGCTGAGCCACTTCTATCAGGTCAAACGAATGCGGCAATGTGAAATACTACAAGCATTGATGTACCAGCAGTGCTTTGTTACGGATAATCGGCAAGCGGTGCTGGATGCCCTGGGCGACTACGAAAAAGGCTATGACTTTGCGGATGCGATGACAGGTCACCATAACAGAAGCCATCAGTGTAAAGTCACCTGGACCTTTGACAGAAAAGCATCAAGGCTGGCAGCCTTTAGCCTGATTCAACCGGATCATTGACTGGTGTTGTTTTTTTGTATTTATTGTGATTTATGGGCCGACAATAAATGCCTGTTAATTCATTATCGATAGCCTGTCGATTTAAAATCCACCATTAGCTGAGCGGGTTTATGATACCAGCTGGAAAAGTCAAACCAGTCGGGGTAATAGGGTCTGGTTGCTAACTGGTAGTTCTGCTGGTTTTGTGGGGCTTGAATAATGCGTGATGAAATCGCACCCGCCTTTAAGCCATTGGTCACTGTGCGTTTGAAGTTAACGGTGATTTGCTCATGGGCCTCTGTGGATAACTCATCAAAGCGGCTAAATGTTACATCAATATCGACGGGGTAATCGACCACTCCCCACCAGTTTTCCTGGTCAACCAGCAAAAAGCGCCCTTGAGGGTTTTTCTGGTGATCAAACATTTCATGTTCTCTGGCATTGGCCATTGCATCTTCATTAAAAGCCAGGTCCGAGTAGCGTATTGGTCCGCCGTGTGCGGTTTTGTAGCCGGTAATTTTCCATGGTGAGTTTTCGGGAATCTCAATAGATGTCAGGCTGACGGCCCCTGTGTATGGCCATATTGCATGAGAGACTGAGTAAATAGCGGCTGCAGCGATCGCAACGACAGCGACGACAACAGCAGCGCCAATAAGGCCATCCGTAACCCGGTCGCTGAACGAAGAGTCACGGTGATTGGTATAGCCATATCCCCCCCAGAAGAATGGGACGTCCCACCAACCCCAGTGGCGATGATGGTGACTGTGATCAACGCGAACGCTGTTGGGGTTTCCTGAACCGGAAGGATGGTAGTAGCGATTCAGTTTAAGCTGGTAAAGCGCCATATGGCGGTAATCTATGGGTAAAGAGTAGTTGTGGCTTAATGACGTAGAGGCTGGTGGTTCACCCGCGTTCAGGTTGAGCTGGGGATGGCTGATAAGGATTGCCAGAAATAATTGCAAGGCTGTTTTTGATCGTTTTCTGATACTTCTTATGGACATTTTTTGATCCCGGGTGGAGGTTTTTCCGGCTACTCTGACCGGAAATAACGTCTTCCACCTTGATTGATTTAAATCCGAACGATTTATTTAGAATCAATTAGTCTCAAAAAGTTCCCTGATGTTAATTAATTATCCACTCTGTCAATAAAAATTCAGATGCCTGTGTTGATGTGAACTCACTGATTAGAAAACCCATTAGAAAAGCGGTTGAAATAATTAATAGTGGCTCAAGTGCTGCCATAAGGTGGATATATCGTTGATTCATTCCCAGTGTTCGATAAAGCACTATTTCCTGCTTTCTTTCCTGTAGATTACTGACTAATGCATAAAACAGAGTGAGCAGGCACAGCCCAATAGTGACCAGCGACATAAAGATCAGGCTTGCTGCTGCTCTATTAAGATAACCATTAAGCGTTTCCAACTCTTTGGCTGGCATGGCCACAGTGATTTTTAAATCTTGCTGAGCGGCTGATTGTTCCAGGGTTTTCTCCATGGCCAGAAGCGCCATACGATCTCTGAGCTTAATATCGATCAGGGATATATCATCAACGTTGCTCCAGCTGGTTGCGAAGCCCCTGGTATAGCTTTGTCTTGCTGCTTTTAAACCTTCAATGGAGACAAAAATCGTATCATCGTAATGAGTGTTTTGGCGCGGCAAAATATCGGCGATGGTCAGTGGTAATGGGTACTCTTGCTCCAGTCCTGGCTCGTTGCCATCGGCAATGGTGATCTGATCGTTGATCTTGTATCCCAGTCGTTTTTCGATGTTGACGCCGATAAATGCAGCTAATGGTTTTTCAGAGTTTTCCGGTTGTTGAATCAGTTGCTCAATGCCTTCGGTGCTCGTGCCAATAACGGGGATTCCCCGATGGGTTTCGCCATAGGCGTAAGGAATGGCGTACTCAATTTCGGGGTGGTTGCTCAGTTCATCCAGCAGGCTCAGGCTTATTGTCGGTGGTGGAGAACCCACATTAAACAGTGAAAACATGACCAGTGAGAGTGGCGGCGTGTCAGCACTGATGATCAGATCACTCTGGAGTGAGTAACGATCAATAGTAGTGACCAGTTGCTCCTTGATATTTTGAAACAGAAACAACAGGTAGAAGCCCATGGTCAGAACACACACCATGGTTAGCGTATTCTTTTTCCGGTAAGCCATGCTTTTCATCACATGGTGAAAAGTAATCTGTGTATTACTGAATCCGTTGACGTTTACCATAGCCTGGCTACCTGTTGGGAATGGTTGATTTCTGACATATCCAGACAGCGGTCAAACCCCGGGTATGGGGTATGGTCAACACAGATCAATGTTTGTTCATGCTCTTGAGCTGATTGTAAAAGCATGTCGTACATGGTTTTTCGAGCCAGTGGGTCAAGTGCTGTGGCCGCTTCATCAGCCAGAATAAGGGATGGGGTACCGATCAGGGCCCTGGCAATGGCTACCCGCTGCTGCTGGCCAATACTGAGCAGGCCGGTGCTTTGCCGCAGTAGCTCAGGATTTTCCATTTTGAGTGCTGCCATCAGCTGGTAGGCTTCATAATTGGCCGTGGTTTTTTGAGCGACCAGTCGTTGCTGGCGTCGTTCAGATAAACGGCAGGGGAGAAGAATGTTTTCCAGCGGATTAAGATAGGGAATCAGTGTTGGCTGCTGGAAGATATAACCAACCTCTCCAGCCCGGAATGTTTCCCGTTCAGATCTGGAAAGCTTGTCTACTCTCTGTCCAAGTACTTCAATCCTGCCACTGTCGGGTATGAGTAAACCGGCCAGCAGTTGCAGAAGAGTGGTTTTACCTGAGCCATTCAAGCCGGTAATCTGAAGGTGCTCACCTTTTTCTACGGTCAGCATGGGAATGGACAGGCAGTTCTGCTTTCCTTTGCTCAACTCCAGATTTTCTATTATCACCGCCTGGCTCATAGGTGCTTGCCTTCTTTAATTAAAAAGATTCATAAGAAAGTGAGTGAGGCCCCGCTTTTTCTGCAACTGGATGCGCTCCTGGTTATTACTTAGCTGCTGTTTGCTTTGCCAGTGATCACTGATCAACCAGACACTGGCGTGCTTTAAACCAGGCATTGCCTTGAAACCGTGAAATTGTAACCAGGTCAGGGATTCCGGGTTTTGACACTGATATTCCAGGTAACCGGTAATTTGTGGGTGTCCTGGATTTTGTCCTTTGATCTGCGGGTGTCCTGGGTTTTTGCCACCGATAATTTGTGGGTGCCCTGGATTTTTTCCTATCTGTGGGTGTCCTGGATTTTCTGTTGGATTTTGTCCACCGGTAATGTGTGGGTGTCCTGGATTTTCTGCTGGATTTTCTGGATGTCCTGAATTTTCTAGGTGTCCTGAATTTCCAGTAATCTGTGGGTGTCCTGAATTTCCTTCTGGATTTTGTCCTGGATTTTCACCACCGGTAATCTGTGGGTGTCCTGAATTTTTTGCTGGATTTTCTGGATGCCCTGGATTTTCTGCTGGATTTTCTGGATGTCCTGGATTTCCAGTAATCTGTGGGTGTCCTGAATTTCCTTCTGGATTTTGTCCTGGATTTTGTCCTGGATTTTCACCACCGGTAATCTGTGGGTGTCCTGAATTTCCTGCTGTAATCTGTGGGTGTCCTGAATTTTCTCCTGAATTTCCTACCGAATTTTCTATCAGAAACTGTTTTTGGGTTTGCTGGCATTGTGCATCTTCAGGGACGGTTATCAGCGGAGCAAACTGGTTCAAGTGGCTGATGAATGAATCAATGGATTGTTGGGTGATGGCTCTGGCAGCCTCTGGGTTCATAGAAAGGAACAGGCTCAGAGTTTCCTGCTGCAGATTAATATCCAACTGTATGGCTGCAGGTTCATAAGCCCGATGCAGCCTTTGTCTGGGAGCACTTTCTGCACTATGGGTAAATAGGGTGGTGAAAGTAATGATCAGCAAAAGGCTCGTGATTCCTTCTTTTACGCCTGGCAAAGCCCTCATTGACAATTTCCCTGCAGGAACTTCACCCCTGAATCAATCAGGGCCGTATCTTTCAGAAAGTTACGGCCAATCAGTAACTGCTGGGGGAAATTACTGCGACCAATCAGGGAAGTGTCCACAAAACGTATGATATTGCCCACCTTTATGGTATTGCGAACCACAGCCCGCTCACTGGGGGCTCCCTTATGGGTAATGATTCTGGCAACCCGGCTTACCGGCTGGTGCATGGCCGTTTTCTGGCCACTTTTTTTGTGAATGAACTCGTAGTGAACCCAGCGGGAACCATTACGCTTAACATGCATCCGGATATTTCGGGCATCCAGAGCCGTTGTGGTGGCACCACTATCGACCAGGGAGTCCACTTTCTGCTGGCTGATATTGACCAGTGTGGCCTTTTCCAGATAACCAAATAATGGGCGTCCTTCAGTGGTGCAGGACTGTCTGGCTTCTAAGCCAGAAAGAGAGAGAAATGACAATAAAACCAACGTAACCAGTCTCGAAACAAGTGGCCATCGTTGAGTGCTTTGGTGTGCGGTTGCCCTATCCATATGGCTTATATCAACATTATTCTGTTTAGCAGTTATCTCATTAGCTATCGGCGATAAAGAGAGGGGGTTGATACGTTTTCTTTATGGTAAGAATGCGACCGGTTGAGACTGTTTCGTCACTTATTTTAACGTCAGGTCGCAGTTTCTTCACAAGGACGTTTGTCTATCTTGTGGTATTCGTAGTTAAATACAGGCCTTTAATTTTCGCTGCGATTGAGAAATGAATAAGCTCCCCTGCTTTCAGGCGAACGATATCCGTGGCCGCCTTCCTGATGAACTCAATGAAGATATTGCCTATCGCATAGGCCGTGCTTATGGCGAGTATCTGAAGCCAAAAGAGGTAGTTGTAGGCGGTGATATTCGCCTGACCAGCGAAGCCCTTAAGCATGCATTGTCTGAAGGTCTCCGTGATGCGGGTGTGAATGTTCTGGATATCGGCCTGTCCGGTACAGAAGAAATCTACTTTGCCACGTTCCATATGGGTATTGATGGAGGTGTCCAGGTGACAGCCAGTCACAACCCTGTTGACTATAACGGCATGAAGCTTGTGAAGGCAGGATCTCAGCCCATCAGTGGCGATACAGGGTTGAGAGATATTCAGAGGCTGGCGGAAGAAAACCGATTCTCAGAGCCAGAGGCACAGCGGGGAAGTTATCAGGAAATCAGTGTTCAGGATGACTACGTCAGCCACCTTCTGACTTATATCCAGCCGGAAAGTCTCAAGCCAGTGAAACTGGTGGTCAATGCCGGTAATGGCGCCGCCGGGCATGTGATTGATGCTATTGAGCAGCGATTTCAGGCAGCGGGTGTCCCGGTAGAGTTTGTCAAAATCCACCATGAGCCTGATGGTAATTTCCCCCATGGTATCCCTAATCCATTATTGCCAGAATGTCGTCAGGCCACCACAGATGCTGTTCTGGAGCATAAGGCGGATATGGGGATTGCCTGGGATGGTGACTTTGATCGCTGTTTCCTGTTTGATGAACAGGGGCAGTTTATTGAAGGGTATTACATTGTCGGACTATTGGGGGAGGCCTTCCTTGCCAGCGATCCTGAAAAAATGGCCGGGGCAAAAATCATTCATGATCCAAGACTGACCTGGAACACCATTGATCAGGTAACAGCCGCCGGTGGTGAACCTGTCCTGTGTAAAACCGGTCATGCTTTTATCAAGGAGCGTATGCGTCAGGAAGATGCTGTTTATGGTGGTGAGATGAGTGCCCACCATTACTTCCGGGACTTCGCTTACTGTGACTCAGGCATGATTCCCTGGCTGCTGGTAGCAGAGCTGATGTCCAGAAAAGGGCAGCCCTTGTCAGCACTGGTTAGTGAGCGCATAGCGTTGTTCCCTTCTTCCGGTGAAATAAACAGTAAGCTGTCAGACCCTCAGGCAGCTATAGAGCTGGTATTGGCTCACTATCAGTCAGATGCGCTGGCAGTGGATACCACCGATGGTATCTCGCTGGATATGGGGCAGTGGCGGTTTAATCTTCGTCTTGCCAATACCGAGCCGGTGCTTCGTCTCAATGTGGAAAGCCGCGGGGATGAACCGCTGATGCAGGCAAAGACCTGTGAATTACTGAAACTGATTCGTGATTGATGTTTTCTTAGAGGCTGTTTTTCAGGCAGTCTCTTAATGACAGTTGGATAAATAAAGAGCCTTAAATGCTTAAAAAATGCCTTTTTCCAGCAGCGGGCTATGGAACCCGCTTCCTGCCCGCCACCAAGTCTATGCCCAAAGAGATGATGCCGATTGTCAGTAAACCGCTGATTGAGTATGGCGTTGAAGAAGCGATGCAGGCCGGTATGTCGGATATCTGTATTGTCACCGGCCGGGGTAAGCGTTCACTGGAAGATCACTTTGATGTGAATTACGAACTGGAACACCAGATTTCCGGTACGGACAAAGAAAGCCTGTTATCGGGCATTCGCAGTGTGATCGATCAATGTTCCTTCTCATATACCCGTCAGCGGGAGATGAAAGGTCTGGGCCATGCGGTACTGACCGGTCAGACGCTGATCGGCGATCAGGCATTTGGCATGGTGCTGGCGGATGACCTGTGCATTAATCTTGGTGGCCCGGGTGTTCTGGCACAGATGGCGCTGCTCTATAAGCAGTTTCGCTGCAGTATTGTTGCTGTGCAGGAAGTGCCAGAAGATGAAGTGCATAAATACGGTATTATCGCCGGTCAGCACATCTCTGAAGATCTGATCCGTGTTGAAAATATGGTGGAGAAGCCTTCCAAAGAAGATGCGCCCAGCAATCTGGCCATCATTGGTCGTTATATTTTGACTCCGGATATTTTCGATTTGATTCACGACACCCAGCCCGGTAAGGGCGGTGAGATTCAAATTACTGATGCGCTAATGGCTCAGGCGCAACGAGGCTGTGTGATGGCGTATAAATTCAAAGGTGAGCGCTTTGATTGCGGCAGTATTGAGGGCTTTGTAGAAGCAACCAATTACTGTTATGAACACATGTATTCAAAGTGAGAGGCAGGCTGCGGTAAGGTTTTGTCCTGAGATAATTCACCTGTTTTAATGAGCGTTGCCCGTATCCCGAAAAAGCCGATCCCGCTTTTGCTTTTGCGGGCAACGGGTGGCGAATAGCGGACAACGATCTTTAAGGCTCAGAGACTCCCGGAATTTGCTGTGCGGCTTTATCAAAAGTGTAAATACCTTCCAGCTTATCGCCCAGACACCATCGTGCTTTGTTAGCAATGAGTGCATCCGGGAAGTCAGCGCTTTTGGTTTTGCTGCCTGCTTTGATGGCTTTGGCTTGTCGGTAGTCCTGAAGTGCCCGCCAGACGGTTGGTCCATCTTCAAAACTCAGGTTTGGTTCGGCAAACAGTTTCTGGATGACTTCGACCAGTGCCGTTTTTTTCAGGTTGTATCTTTTGCCCCGTAGCGTCCACAGTGTTTCTACCAGAACCACGTCAGTGATTAACACTTTCC
>NZ_JAVRMB020000077.1:0-4334 GCF_031844845.1 Endozoicomonas sp. | reverse complement strand
ATAAAGCTGACCGCTTCAATCAACAGGGAGAAAAACAGGGGAGGCCCTACTTCTAACGACGACTGCCTGACCACTGCCCAACGGTTAGCGGCGGTGATCTTGACCCGCTGCATGTGTTTGTGGAAGTTCTCAATCATTACGCTGGAGTGGTAGTTGGCGCTGGAGTGGTAGTTGGCGCCAGCGTTATGTTTCTATTGTTCAGCACAAAAGGTGTTGCTACTGTTGCTACGCCATTAGCTAGAACTGCTCCTACAGCACCACCAACGACTGCTACCCCACACACAATGCTCAACAGCGCAATTGGCTTCCAGTGTTTGATTGACCAATTCTTGAATCTGTGGCCACATCCCCTCTCGGATTGTTTCTTTTTCCTGGGTTTGTCAGTCTTGGTAGTTGCGGATGTATTGTCCTCCGTATTAACTTTGACATAACAAGTCTCACGAGCAACCTACACCACTATAAAAAGAGAGCCATGTATCACTATTCCGATTCATCCAAACGGCATTTAGCCAGTTGTGATGAACGGCTTCAGCTTGTCTTCAATAAAGTGATTGAGTATTACGACTGCACCATCATTTGTGGCCATCGGGGTGAAGTTGCCCAGATGCTGGCTTATGTAGGGTGGCAAGTCTGAAGTGCAATGGCCCAACAGCAAACACAATTCAAAGCCGAGCCGGGCAGTGGATGCCATGGCCTTCCCGCTGGACTGGTTTGATTACCAGAGATCGGCTCACTTTGCCGGTTATGTGCTGGGCATTGCCCAGAGCATGAGCATCAAGTTGCGCTGGGGCGGAGACTGGGACAGGGATGGTGAGATGAAAGACCATAAATTCATTGATTACCCACACTTCGAGATCATAGATGATTAACCTCAACCCCATGGCAGGGATTGCCCAGGCGTTGATGGGTGGGCTGGATGGTCTGTTTACTTCCGATGAGGAACGGGCCAAAGCCGAGTTGTCACTGAATCAGCAGCTTCAACAGCCTCATATCTTGCAGGCACTGGCCAACATCGAGGAAGCCAGGCACCCATCGGTGTTTGTTTCTGGCTGGCGGCCTGCTCTTGGATGGTTGTGTGTTTTGATACTGGCGTGGTCATGGATTGGCCGTGACCTGATTATTGTGGGTCTGATGCTGGCGAACAGGCCGGAGATAGTGGGGCAATTACCCGTGGTGGATACCAGCGTGGTGATTACTCTGTTACTCAGTCTGCTGGGGCTCGGCGGTGCGAGGACTATCGAGAAACTGAAGGGCGTTGCCCGGAGATAGTTATGTCAGACGAAGACCGCTTTAACCGGATCGAAGACAAGCTGGACGGGATCACCCTGATTTTGCAGACGCTGGCCAAGCACGACGAGCGCATGGTCAATCTGGCATCGAGAGAGAACCGCAGCGAAGAACGCCTGAACGCTATTGAGAAATCGGTTCAGAAGAACTCGACAGTCAGTAGCGTCATTCAATGGATAGCGGCAACCACAACAGCTGGCATCATCGCTCTTGTTATCAAGCAGTTTTTATAGCACACCAAATACAAACCGGCGATGTGCGATCAGGTAAAAGACCTGATGGCAGAAGGACTCAGCCGCAAGGCAACGTCCACAGAATTGGGTATCAGTTACAAGACGTTCCTGTCCTGCATCGACAAACATGAAGACTTTGCCGATGCCGTGGCACAGGCAGACGTACTGGCCGAGGCGTACTGGGAAGATAAGTACATCAAGGGCGCACTGGGCATCAACAAAGACGTACAGCCCTCCATGCTCATCATGTACATGAAAAACCGCTACCACTGGCGGGACCGTCAGGAGCAGACCGTGATTGCCGAGAAGATACCGACGTTGGATGAATGGCTGGAAGACAGGGATCAGTGAAGTCAGTCAGGGAACGGCTGCTCACCGAGTTTCAGTTTTATGCTCGCCGCTGCCTGAAGATCAGGACCAAGAGCGCAAAGGTGATTCCTTTCCAACTCAACAAAGCACAGATTTATCTGGATGGCCGCATTGAGGATCAGCAACAGCGTACCGGCAAAGTGAGAATTGTTGTGCTGAAAGGACGACAACAGGGCTGCTCCACCTATACTGAAGGCCGCTACTACTGGCTGGTGAGTAATCGCAGAGGACTCAGGGCCTGCATCCTGACTCACGAAGCCGATGCCACCGCCAACCTGTTTGATATGGTGCAGCGATATCACGAAAACCAGCCACCATTCACTCAACGGGACTTGAAGAATAAAAGCTCCAAAATGCTGGAGTTTACCCATGACTCCGGCTATCGGGTCGGCACCGCTGGCAACCGGGGGGCAGGACGCTCCTCCACGGCACAGCTTTTCCACGGTTCGGAAGTCGCTTTTTGGCCAAATGCAGATGAGCACCTGGCCGGTGTACTACAGGCAGTACCTAATGAAAACAATACTGAAGTCATTCTGGAGAGTACTGCTAACGGCGTTGGTGGTGTGTTTTATGATTATGTTATGGACGCTGATGCTGGGCGCGGTGATTTTGAACTGGTGTTTATACCTTGGTTCTGGCAGGACGAATACCGTTCCGAAGCCCCGCAAGACTACACGCCAGACGCCGACGAGCGATACCTGAAGCAGCAGTATGATCTGGATGACTCACAGCTCCAGTGGCGACGCCAGAAAATCTATGAGCTGAAGTCGGAAGACAAGTTCAGGCAGGAATACCCCTGCAATATTCAGGAAGCGTCCCTGTTCTCCGGGCGCCCTGTCTTTGATCCCAAACATACTGAGGCTGCCAGGCAGGAGTGCTACTCGCCAAAATGGCAATGTGAGCTGACTCCCAACGGACTGAACCGACAGAAAAAAGGGTTGCTGAAAATCTGGTATCCACCGGATAGTGCCCAGAAATATGTCATCGGTTGTGATGTGGCGGAAGGTCTGGCACCGGTCAATGACAAGCACAAGCACGGCGATTATTCATCCATCGACGTGTTGGATCGTTCCGGGTACCAGGGCGCCCACTGGTCCGGTCATGTAGCACCGGATGACCTGGGCAAGTTGCTCGATCATTTAGGCTGCTACTACATCACTCCCAATCCATTTCCTCGACTTCATCCACCCTCTTTCTCTCTTGTGCCAACCTGGCCTCCTCTCTCCTCTTGATTGTTTCAGTCGCTGCAACAGCATGTCCCAGAGCATCCTTCTGTAATGACTCACCTGCCCCGAATCCAATCACCAACAGATTTTTTTGTTTTTTAACCTCCATAGTATCAGGGTACCGATCCAGCTTCCTATTATCCCCAAATAAAGAAGGTGCAACGTCATTTTGAAGAAAAGAAAAATCAGAACTTGTCCCTTTAAGAAGAGCTAAGTAGGTTATAGATTAATTTCAGAGAAACTGGCTAAACGTATGGTTAATTTTATTTCAATAAAAAAACCAAAGTAATAGCGCCAAGGTATAAGAATATAATAGCTATTTCTGGATATGCATATTTTGTGCCAATTATGCGATAGTAACAGTAAAAGCTACTTAAATGAGATCATGTATTCTTGGCCGAATGAACTAAACACTCGTTCAACTTCCTTCTTGAATTCCTTGAATTCCTTGAAGTCGGTGATAGTCAAGAGGTTGAGCCACTCATATTTTACTTTTCGCCATAGGATCTCGATCAGGTTGAGTTCAGGTGAATATGTTGGAAGAAAGCAAACAAATAACTTCTTCTCAAGGATCCAGTCATCAATTCTGGCACGGAATTTTTCGCTGGTATGAATGCTGGCATTGTCCACCATTACGACGGTGTAACGGTCATTGGAACTGTATTTTTCATCCTCCATCTGGGCAGCAAAATCATCAAAGGCAGCAATCACCGTGTCGCTGTTCACGGAGCCTATGACAGGATAATGAAACAACTCACAGGCTCGATTCATAAAGCCCAATACATTAATACGCTTACTTTTAACTGAAGGGATTCTTAGCTGTTTTCCTTTTTCCTGCCAACCGTATGGGATGCAAGGCTCTTGACTAAATCCGGAATCATCAAAATAAAACAGGTTGATTAATCCTTTACGCTCGGCTAGCTGAGCGTCTTTCAGTGCGGCTTGACAGCGCCTGAACTGCTCTTCGTTTCGTTTATGCTTGCATGATTTACGGAATCTTTTGTAAACCAATCCTAATTTTTTTACGATCTTTCCCAGAGTTCGTTTTGATGCAGATTTTCCGGTTTCATCCTCAATCTTGGATTGAACATAAGATAGACGGCGGGGTTCCTCAGCTACCAATTCTTTTATACGCTGGACTTCAGTTTCATCATAGATGAAAGGTCTTCCTCCTTCATGCCCCTTATATAACGCACGAATGCCATAGGAATTGTCCCGA
>NZ_JAVRMB020000076.1:0-4033 GCF_031844845.1 Endozoicomonas sp. | reverse complement strand
AGTCATCATTGCGGTCGATAAGCTGAACAGTAGACCCAGAAAATGCCTGGGTTACAAAACACCCTACGAGGCGTTTAAAGAGTTAACCGGAATAGATGCAAGAAAAGTCATGGGTTATGCATTTATTACTTGAATTCAGGTTCTTTGATTATAAAAGAGTTGGAACTTATTCTTTAGCTAGTGGTCAGAACCTTTCTATCACCTACTCATGCATTTGCTGCATGTCTGTACGTCACAGTTGCCAAATCCTTCCGGGCGGAGACCCTACCCTGGGGGTGGGTGAGGGTAATTCCTACTGTGACCTTAATGAAGAATCAAAGGAATTAACCAATGGAGCCTGGCGCGGCGAACTATCAAGCTGAAGTATCATTTCAGGATAATGACAATAAGCAACCCGTCCCTGGACAGCGACGACGTGGACGACTGGGCTTCTGGACTGAAATTGTAGCTGGTCCCGGTGTAAGCGCAATAGCAGAGTCTGCCAGTAATGGTGCAAATAGCATCAGTCAGGACAATGCCAGACCATCATCAGGCTTTGGATCTGACCTTGCGAAAAGAAATATCACTACAGAATCCTGCGGCTCTTTTCAAAGTTATAGTGGAAGGCTAATTTCTGACCAATCGGATACATCCGAAAACGATCCTCGACTATCCAAAAAACCACGGCGTGTGGATTCTCGCATGAGTTCCACTATTAACAGCAACAGAGCCGAATCCCGCTTTGTGAGGAAAAATATTCCCGATGACATTTCACGGATAATAAAAGATTTGCTGAACAATAAATCTAATGATCTTAATAAAGTTCCAGCAAAGCACAGAACAAAAAAAATGTTAGAAGATATCCTGCAAACTGGCGGAGAGAAAATTATTCCTGATAATTGGCTGAATGACTATTTTTGTAATGAACTAAAAGCATTATCTGAATTTTCAGCTGATTTAAAAATATACTTCATCAAAAACAACTATAAATTAAGCAAGTTCAATGAGGATCTTATAAAAAGGGAAAATATTGAAGAACTTAAAAAAAACCTGAATGAAAGTTTCTGGCGTTATTTAATCAGCTTAATAACAAACTCCTCAAAAAAACGAATAGATGTCAATATTCACTGTATTTGCCAGTGGTTAGATGAGGCACCCGAGCATCTGCGAGAGAGAGCCTATGACCGGCTCATTAAAATCTCACCGGATGTGTTCCGTTACATTCCTGAACCATACCGAACGGAAAAGCGATCTCTGGATGCTTGCAAAAATGCCGCTGGCAATTTGGCGTACGTTCCAGAAGCAGTGATAAACGAAGAAATGTGTTGGGTTGTCTGTAAATCCGTTAAAAGAAAAATAGATATTCTTAAGGATGTGCCGGAAAGGTTTAGATCCTATAGGGTTTGCCTGGCAGCCAGTATTGGTGGGGGCGACATTTTCGGATTGGTTCCGGATGATTTAAACGAACAGAAAATACTCAGGAGAGCCATCAAAGAAGATAATCTGTATTTTGAACAATATTCCGGAAAAATTGGCTATAGTATTTGGCTTTATATTGCAGTCGAACGGTTTGATGCTTTTTCGCATTTGCCTGAAGAGTATCAGACAACAGCGTTTTATATTGATGTAATGAAAGATGGTGGAAGTATGAAGTACATCCCCAAAAAGCTGTCGAACAAGGAACTGTACAAAACTGCCATGATGCATGGGTACAAAAGATCCCGTGAATGCAGCTTGGCAGATGTTCCAGAATCCTCAAGGGATTTGGATCTGTGTCTTACCGCAGTTGAGTACAATGCTTTAACCAGTAATCCATTACAGCAAATAACCTACATTCCTCAAAACATCCGGCAGCAACTGACGCCCCTAACGACACCTGCCTCCGGCTCGACAGATGAGGATAAAAATCGCTTTAAAAAGGCTCTCAGGTGTTATCTGCTTCGCAGTAAAAAATGTCAAGATAATCTGGAGTCCTGCACTTTTCTGCACGCACAATACAAAGCGGAATTACTGAAATCCTTGGGCTCCAGAGAAATAGTGAGGGCCACCATGGTTGAACCAGACCGGTTATCCACTAACGTCAACCCTTTACACACCTGGTTGTACAATCCACTTGCCACAGAATTGGTCGCAGTCTGCTATCAGGCGGAAAGCTTTGCTCCTGACCTGCATTTAGTTGATGATCTGGAAGCGTTTGTAGAGCAAGGGCTAAAAAAGTTTATAACGACGAATAAAAAAAACTATCCCAGTTCCTTGCCAATTGTGAATGAAAAGTTACTGACAGGCAGCAGGTCCATCGTTGGGGGGCGTACCCTGCGGGTATCAGAAAGTAGTACGCAATGTTATTTTAAACTGCAAAGGAAAAAGGAATTACTGAAGGAATTGATGCGGGAGGGATTTGTGCATCAGTTTCTGGATCACAGGAATTTGAGAAGTTCCCTGGCAAGCACACTGCCCCATTTCAAAGAGTTCGTCAAAATCCCGATTAACCTGCTACCGGAAATCGGTCAATTTGATGACCCTCTGAATCTGGATATAGAGGAACATGATGGTGAGAAGTACGTAAACGCCTATCATTTCAAGGCATCACCGAATTACTACCAATACGCCCATCAGGTGGATAGCAATCCCGAAGCACCACCCTATGAGAAATCGGAAATGGGTATATACAAGTTCATGAATGATGCCGGATTTTTTATGCATCATGGTTTGCTGCTCACCTCCACACTCCCTGCTTATCACAATCTTGAAGAAAATCGTCCATGGACGTTCATGCATGGCTGTTTAGGGTATCAGGGTGGCATGCACTTGTACCCCGGCTGTTTTAAGGCCTGGAACACCACGGCAACTGACAGGCCGGATATTGGCTGGGACGGTATTCGGGATATTGGCGACTATGAGATATACGGAAAGGTTCAAAGTTATTTTTGGTACCGTGACTGCAACCTAAGAACCCACCCGCAAGATGTCAACCAACGAATCTGCTACGCCAACTGTATGGGCGAAATACTATTGGCAGCCATACTGCTGCGATCTCGCATGCGTCGGGACGCACCGGATTATCACTATAAAAATAAAGCAGCAATTGACAGTCTGATGCAATTTATAGAGACAAGTTTCAACCGCTTCTTGAACGGACTGAAAACTGAAGCCGATCTGCAAGCACTGCTGTCCCTTGATGGCGCCGACTATCATCAATGCCTGAAGCGGGCAGCCCGGGAAATACTGTACTGGACCGCAAAACAGCCTTCAGAGAGCCCCGATGAAGAAAACATTAACCGGGAATGTTACAGCTATCATATTGAGAACGACATGAGGCTTTGCCCGGAGCTTTACCCTGAGGATGGCGATGTCCCGAGACTGTTACTATATCCGGAAAACTTTCATGATAAGCAGGGCAAACTGTGCCTGTCTAGCCGTGCTACTATTTTTCCCCTGTTGACCCTGACCAACATTATCTACAAAACCTGCACGGAGGTCATCGAAACCAAATCATGCTGATAAGGTAGAACAAAGGGTTTTGCGACAGCCTCCTTCGAGGTTGTCGCAAAACCCTTCGAAAACCTCATCCCCACGCTCTGCGTGGGAATGCGTACGGAACTGGCCGTATGCTGCAGAGGGCTTGCTGATAGTCCGTAGTCTGAATGCCACGCAAAGGGTGAGAACCAGGGACAGCCTCACTCTGCCTGGGTGTGTCGGAGTTTCACGCGGGTTGTTTCATTAGTGGTGGGTTCGGTATGCGTTCCCACGGGGGATCGTGGGAACGAGTTCGAAGCCAGCCCACATTTTACGAAACAAACAAACAGCAAACAAACCAAACAAACAGGACATCCATAAATTCAGAGCTAAAGATTCAATCAAACATTGGTTTAATTCGTATGATTAGCATATTTATGGATGTCCTGTTCCTTTTCTCATGTTGACGCCGTATTGAAAGCGCCCGGCAAGCACAGTTTGACCAATGTTTTGTCACCCTGCCTGACTGAAAGTACAACGCATGATAGTGCCGTTTTTATGCAGCCGCGTGAACAGGAGCTTTATCAAGCACTGATCA
>NZ_JAVRMB020000075.1:0-16909 GCF_031844845.1 Endozoicomonas sp. | reverse complement strand
TGGAGAGATAATAATGAAAATAACAAAATCTTTACTGGCTGTGACCATGGCAGGGATGACTCTGCTGGCCACATCTGTATCTGCCAAAGTCAGTGAGCAGGAAGCTGCCCGTCTGGGTAAGGACCTGACACCCTTTGGTGCCGAGATGGCGGGCAATGCCGAAGGCACGATTCCAGCCTGGAATCCTGACTTCCAGCCACCGGCCAGCTATAAGACTGGTGGTCACTATCCAGACCCTTACGCTGATGAAAAACCGCTGTTTGTCATCACCGCTGAGAACATGGATCAGTATCAGGATAAGCTGACGCCGGGCATGAAGTCGCTGTTTAAAACGTACCCGGAGACGTTTAAAATGCCGGTCTATCCTACCCATCGGGATGCCATGTATTCTGATTTCAGCATCAAGCAGGTTCAGGCCAATGCCACCCGTGCCGAGCTGACACCAGACGGCAATGGGGTTGTGAAAGCGTTTGGCAGTGTGCCATTCCCAATCCCCCGGGGGCCGCTGGAAGTGATCTGGAATATGGCCTTTAATAACTGGCCTTATTTCTCGGATTATCGGATCACGGACGCGGTGGTTTATCGTAATGGCAGTCGTCTGGAAGGGGTCAGCAATTTCACCCGGATAGCACCTTACTTTAATCCGGATCTGGATTTTGAAACCTTCCAGAAAGAAGACCTTCCCCGTTCCGCTTCTATTATTAAAGCGCTGGCACCGACCCGGGAAAAAGGCAAAACCATCCTGGTTCATGAATTTGTTAACCAGAGTGTTGAGCCTCGTGCTGCCTGGAGTTATACACCGGGAATTCGTCGTGTACGTCGGGCGCCTACGGTAAAGTATGATTCACCGGCGGGTCTGGGTAACTGGCGCACCACCGATGAGTCCTACGGCTTTAACGGTGCCACCGATAAGTACAACTGGACGCTGGTTGGCAAGCAGGAGATGTACATTCCCTACAACGCCTATCGTTTTGAAAGCCCGGATGTCAGCCTCGATGAACTGCTGACCAAAGGTCATCCTAACCCTGAGTTTATGCGTTATGAACTGCACCGGGTCTGGGTGGTCAAGGCCGAGCTGAAGGAAGGCGAGCGTAATGTTTACAAAACTCGTGTTCTGTTTGTCGATGAAGATCAGTGGAACCCTATCGCTATCGACCAGTACGATAACCGCGATGAGTTGTGGCGTACCACCATGGTGAACTCGGTCAACCTGTTTGATATGCCAGGCATGGACCGTCGTTCTACCATCCACCACGATCTGATCTCAAGAGAGTACTTTGCCAACGAATTGCGTAACCCGCACCCACCAATGGTGGTTAACCGTGAGCAGAAAGAACTTTCTTACTTCACCTCTTCAACCCTGAAGAAGCTTGGGGTTCGTTAACAGACTTTCGTGATGATCTCATGAAAGTTTTTGGCCGGAGCTTGCTCCGGCCTTTTTTTGTCTATCGAATTGTTCCTCGCGCATGGCTTCAGGTTGGCTTGATAATCACATTGTTCCTCCGCTAGTTCTTTTTTTATTGTGAAAGTGGATATTGGCGACTAGATTTCGATCAGAGTCTTATTCGGTGTTTGAGAGGGATTGATAAGTGGGTGTTACTGATGATTAGCCAGATATTCGGAGGAAATGTATACAATTCGTTTGAATATTCACCAGGGAGTGAGCGTAGTGCTGCCAGTGATATGCTGCCTGTTGTTGACCGTCGTGGGTGTGTCAGTTTTATGCCGGTTCAACCAATGATCATTTCTGGCTATTCATCTTTTGCAGAACAGGTGAATACTCCGGTTATTAATAGAGCTATTGTTCCTTTTAATGCTACGCAGCCTTATGTTCCGAATTTAGACCCCTCAGCAAATATCCCGGCGTATATTAATCAACCCCAATCCGGCTATGCAGAAGGCTTCGGTCCGGTACAGGCAGAGCCTGTGCAGTTAGCCTGTATTGTACCTTTTTTAACAGATTTCGAGAATAATCTGTGCCTACATGCAGAAGTGGCAATGTGCTTGCTGGGCAATCGTGTGCAGAGTCCAGCGTTTTCTTATATTAAGATTGATCCTGACAGGGACGGTTATATTTGTGTTGATTGTGCCTCAGCCCTCAAGGGGAGTAGTGGTAATGAGCTGGTTAAAGTGACTGAATGTTTGAATGCTATCCTTGCTTGGCAGCAACTTTATCGGTTTAATAGTGGCTACCCTTTTTGTGTTGAAAACACGAACACTAATGTGTATTCAATCCATATAAACGGCATGCTCTCTGAACTATCATGGTTAAAGATCTATAACCGGCCGGGGGTTTTGGATTTCCATCGAGTTTTTCCATCTGAGTAAATTCTTTCTTTAACAGGAAGTTTGTGTTCGTAAAGTCATTTATGTACGGGATGTCTGCCCGTCATTAAATCCGGTTGTAATAATTATTCATTGTGCTGGATAGCTCCCTGTTCTCGGTAGCTCCTTGCCATGATGCCTGTCCCTTTTCTTATTTTCATACAGACTGGAACACTCGACGAGTCCGGGTATGCATTACCACGCAGGACCCACAGGGCCTAAAAGCATGGGAACGAGAAAATACCCTGTAAAAATCAGCCAGGGTGATTCATTCCTTTAGCCGCAAGTTGTGCTCCGGGGCCATACTTTCCAGAGGGCAGGATAAGAGCCAATTCCGGACGGTGGAACTATTTCAAGAATATATGGTCAATAAATGGTCTGTTTTGAAACAAATATTCAACGGGTGGTTTATGTCATTGCCTACATATGTTGGACGGACCCATTTTTCTTCAGCGCCAGTGAATTCGGAGACCATCAAGGTTTCCGGGGGGAATGGCGGGCGACTTCCAACAGATACACCTAAACCACCTCCACAGCTCGGTGGTTATCGTGTTAGCCCACATGAGCAATCCAGGTATTTACAGGAAAGATCTGGATTGATGAATTGCGATAATTCACCCTGTAAACCGGTGTCTGGTAATGATGCCGGGGTGAATAGAGATAATGTAAAATCGGTTAATAGTACTTCGGCCTATATGGCACCAATACCGAAGGCGCTGACTGTTGGGTCGGATATCAAGGATACGGGTTATTCCATTTCCGGGCTCAGTGACCACGCTGGTCAATCCCGGGGGCATTCATCTGGAGTATATATGGCTGGGGGACAGGGCGGTATTCCAGTTCAACATCATCAGGGAACACCAGTCTCTTCTGATACCGGTAAGGTGGGTTTTAGCCAGCGCAGCATACAAACTATGGAAGTTGACATGCTAAATCAACAGACTATCCGACCTAACGAAGATCGTGTGGGTGCCTGTGCAAAAGGGCTATCTCATCAGACACCTGATGCACCTGCACTGGTATATACGAGTCAGGTTGAATTGCGAAGCCGGAAGGTGTCATCACTCCATGGTGAACTACTAAAAAAAGATGGGAAGATCAATTCTCATGCCAATGGGTGCCCAATGCTGACGAAGTTGCTGGCGACAGATTCCGACTTTCTGGAAGATAATGACTTACAGAAGATGAAACAAACTCCCGGTGCTCAGGAAAATTCACCCGTTTCACATAACAAAGAAAGTACTTCAGCTGCGAGTACTGTCAAACAAAATGATAGTTGTCGAACAGGAATAACTGATCCTGTGCGGGCCACTCATGGGAAGAGGGGCATAAAGAGAACCGGTGGAAGCCAGTATCATTCGGGTAATGACAGATCAGATCGGGCGGACAACAGAAAGTGCAACAAGATACGATGGGAGGATGTATTAGAGGATTCTGAGATAAAGAAGCAGTTTAATGACTGTTTGAAACATCAATATCAGGCATTGATCTCGATGATAAGTTTGCAGGCACTGCTTTCTAAAAAGAGCGGGTTGTATGAAGGAATTAAATACATGTCAGAATCTGGGGAAAAAGTAGCAGTTGATTGCAGTAATCAGGCTCATGTAATTGATCATTTGGGGGGAGGAGGGAGTCAGTGGCAACTTCTGAATAGAGCAGCAGGTATGGAAAATTATCCCTGTGTTAAATATAAAAAAGGGGAGCCTTCAACTATTGAGGTTGATTTAGATGCAGCGAAAAAATTATTGCCTTTTGTTATGGAAATATGATCCAGGTTAAAAGACCTTATCAGAAAACCATCGCCGCAAAACACCCACAAACCGTCATCACCAGCAATAGCTTCTTCAGCGTTCCCGGTTTCGCCTGAATGGCAAACTTAACGGAGAAATGCGCACCAGCAATATAACCGATGGATAAAATCAGGGCAGGAAGCCATGCAATCTGGCCTCTGGCGATAAAAATAACTAATGCCACGGCGGTAAAGGCCAGCGTACACACCAGCTTTAGTGCATTGCCTCTGACAAGGTCATAACGCAGTACGCCGGAAATAGCCGCCAGCAGAATAAACCCCACGCCAGCCTGAACAAAGCCGCCATAAAATCCGGCAATAATAAGGCCAAACCACGATGCCGATGATTCACTGACCTTTAAGGGACTGGCGTTTTCCGGAGGCACGATAATGGACGGACGAATCACCATAATCAGTGTCATGGTCAGCATCGCACCCAATAATAGAGGTTTTAAAATCCAGTTGGGTGCAAAGGAGGCGGCGATAGCGCCTGCCAGACCGCCGATTAAAATGGGGGTCAGCATTGGTACTACTTCACGACTGTCCAGCCGGTTATGACGTCTGAATCCTAATGCGCCGGTCAGGCACTGCAGAAAGATACCGACCCGGTTACTGGCATTGGCAATATCTGCTGGCATGCCCATGACCATCAGGACCGGGAGTGTCAGATTGGAGCCACCGCCGGCCAGTGTATTGATAATGCCCGCCAGCACCCCTACAACCACCAGTACTGCGGATGACCACAGGGTCACTTCCATATCCTGTTCCTTATTTTCAGAACCGTTCGGTTTTCGAAAGGTTTATGATAGGTAAAATCTATCACCCTGATCATTTTAATTGATTTTGTTTTTTGCCATGCCGGGCTTAATCTCTATCACATCAGCAACACAAACCAAATAGGAAAACCGAATGACTCAATCTCTGATTAACACCGTTATCAAACCATTCAATGCTACTGCTTTCCACAAGGGTGAGTTTGTAGATGTCACTGAACAGAGCCTGCTGGGCAAGTGGTCTATTGTGTTCTTCTACCCGGCTGACTTCACCTTTGTCTGCCCGACTGAGCTGGGTGATCTGGCTGATCACCATGAAAAGCTGCAGTCCATGGGTGTTGAAGTGTACTCCGTTTCTACCGACACGCACTTCACTCATAAAGCATGGCATGATGGTTCTGACACCATCAAAAAGATTCAGTTCCCAATGATCGGCGATCCAACCGGCACCATCACCCGCAACTTTGGTGTGATGATTGAAGCAGAAGGCCTGGCTCTTCGTGGCACCTTTGTTATCAACCCGGAAGGTGAGATCAAGTCCATGGAAACCAACGATCTGGGCATTGGTCGCTCCGCCAAAGACCTGGTTCGTAAGGTTCAGGCTGCCCAGCACATTGCTGCGCACCCCGGTGAAGTTTGCCCGGCGGCATGGCAGCCAGGTGAAGAAACACTGGCTCCTTCTCTGGATCTGGTCGGCAAGATTTAACAATCCCCGGTCCTTCGGCCAAAACCATACGTCGGTTGTCCTGACTGGCGTATGGCCAAGGCTGACCAGGAATTCTGATCAACCTTAATTCCTGGTCAGCTTTCAGAGGCATCATCGTGATTCTCAAAGCCTCTGCATGATCCATCGTTTTCTCTTATTTCAGAAATATAAAGGCACTGTCATGTTAGATACAGCCATGAAGGCTCAATTAAAAACCTACCTTCAGAACCTGAAAACGCCCGTTGAGCTGGTACTGTCACTGGATGACAGTAATAAGTCCAGGGAAATGGCATCACTTGCAAACGACATTAGCAGTTTATCGGATCTGGTTACGATAAAAGACCGCAGTAGTGTTTCCGTGTCTCAGAATAACTCTCCATATGAAAATGAGCGAAAACCACAGATGCTGGTTCGTTCTGCCGCTACCGGCAGTGAAATTCGCTTTGCCGGCCTGCCAATGGGGCATGAGTTTACTTCTCTGGTACTGGCATTGCTGCACAGTGGTGGCCATCCCATTAAGGTGGATGATGAGGTTGCTGCCCAGGTCAGGGCGCTGACAGGAATCTATAAATTTGAGACTTATATCTCCCTGAGCTGTCAAAACTGCCCTGATGTTATTCAGGCGTTGAATATCATGTCTGCCCTGAATCCGAACATTACCAACGTGATGATTGATGGTGCCCTGTTTCAGGATGAGGTGGATGAAAGAAAAATCATGGCAGTGCCTTCGGTTTATCTGAATGGTGAGTTGTTTGTCCAGGGTCGTATTTCCCTGCAGGAAATTCTGAATAAGCTGGATACTGGCGCGGTAAAACGTCAGGCCGAAGCGCTCTCAGAAAAAGCACCTTTTGATGTGTTGGTGGTGGGTGGTGGTCCAGCCGGTGCGGCTTCGGCTATCTACAGTGCCCGTAAGGGAATTCGTACCGGTATTGTGGCTGATCGTTTTGGTGGTCAGGTAATGGATACCGTTGGCATTGAGAATTTTATCTCGGTAAAAGCAACCGAAGGACCAAAACTGGCCGCGAGTCTGGAGGAACATGTACGGGATTATGATGTTGATATCATGACTCAGCAGCGAGCCAGCCGGATTATTGCTGCCGGGCAGGTGGGTGATCTGATTCAGGTTGAGCTGGAAAGTGGCGCAATCCTGAAGAGCCGCTCACTGGTGATTGCCACTGGTGCCCGCTGGAGAGAGATGAATGTTCCAGGCGAGCAGGAATATCGTGGTAAAGGTGTCGCTTACTGTCCCCATTGTGATGGTCCACTGTTCAAAGGTAAGAGGGTTGCGGTCATCGGTGGTGGTAACTCCGGCATTGAAGCGGCGATTGATCTTGCAGGTATTGTTGAACATGTCACTGTTCTGGAATTCGACAGCAAGCTGAGAGCCGATGAGGTGCTGCAGCGCAAAGCTCGCTCCATGGGTAATATTGATATTATTACCGAAGCATTGACTACAGAAGTGCTGGGCGATGGTGAGAAGGTTACCGGGTTGCGTTATACCGACCGGGCAACGAATGAAAGTCAATCGGTAGAGCTGGCCGGTATCTTTGTTCAGATTGGCCTGATACCCAATGCTGAATTCCTCAAAGGTACTCTTGAGCTGACCCCTCGTGGTGAGATTATCGTGGGTGCCCAGGGTAACACTTCGCTGCCCGGTGTGTTTGCGGCGGGTGATGTGACCACGGCACCTTACAAGCAGATTATTATTGCCATGGGCAGTGGTGCTAACGCCGCACTGGGGGCTTTTGACTATCTGATTCGTACGCCGGAGCCTCAACAACAACAGCAGGCTGCTTGAATAAGTTGTAAAAATTGAAAGCCCCTCAGGTTTATCCTCAGGGGCTATGTATGGGACAAAACCTTATAGCAGGGTAAATGAGCGTCAGGATGATGCAATGGAAGCGGCATCATCCTGGCGAAGTCAAAAAATACGTACTGTATTACGTACGTAATTAATAAAAACAGAATCAGGTGACTACCTATGAGTAAATACAGCGCCAGCGAAGCCCGTGCGAATCTGTACCGGCTTATAGATGAAACCGCCCAAAGCCATAAGCCTGTGCTAATTACCGGCAAGCGTAACAATGCCGTACTGGTATCAGAAGAAGACTGGAGTGCTATTCAGGAAATACTTCACCTTCTCTCGGTACCGGGAATGCAAGAATCCATTCGTGAAGGATTAGCCAGTGATATTTCAGACTGCAATGAAGAGCCAGGATGGTGAGCTGGACACTGGTGTACACTTGGCAAGCCCGGAAGGACGCAAAAAAACACGTGCGGCGGCTTAAAGTCCAACGTTGAAACACTATTGCAAATACTGGCGGATAATCCATTTCAAACCCCACCACCTTATGAAAAGCTGATTGGAGACCTTTACGGTGCTTTATCAAGGAGGATTAATATTCAGCATCGGTTGGTTTACCAGATACTGAAAAAAGAGAAAACGGTCAAGATTATCAGGATGTGGACACATTATGATTAGTTGGCAGTTAAACTTGATCTCTGACAACTGAAAACTACCCGTTATCTCTGGCAATTCTCTTACTCACCATTGAATAGGATTAAAGATCGTCCAGAATCATGACCCCGGTTTTAAAAATACGTCTGAAACAGGGTATGATGCAGCGATCACGGTTTTTTAAAACTCAGGAATATGGCAACAGGACAAAAAGGTTTTCTATTAACCAGGCAGAGTTCCGACCGTCGTAACTGTACTGAAATTGTGCTTTGGGTGGTGACCGACGATCAGCCAGTGTGTCTGGTTATAGAAGGAGAACAGCCAGTTTTGTTTGTGGAAACGCCTGCTTTAGAGCAAGCCAGAAAGTTGCTTAATCACGCCCGGGTTACTTTTTCTTTCCGCGACCTTGAGTTAACTACATTTCATCATCAGCGAGTTGCTGCTCTTTATTTCAATACTATTGATAGCAGTCAGCGGGCTCGTCGGTTGCTCAGTTCTGAGTCCTTGCCAATATATGAAGCCGATCTTCGCCTCCATGACCGCTATCTGATGGAGCGCTTTATCTATGGTCCCCTGGAGTTTACCGGTGATCCCATTCAGCGCAACGGCTACATTGAGTATCGTCAGGCTCGTGTTCGGCCAGCTCAATATACGCCATCATTCCGGTTGATTTCTCTGGATGTTGAGTGCTCTGTCAGAGGTGAACTCTATTCCATCGGACTCTTTGGTGAAGGGCTTGCGACTGTATTGATGATTGGAGAGCCTCCAGCTCCTGAGCCGATAGAACCTGTATCTGATGGACCGCTGGATATTCATTGGGTCGCTGATGAGCGGGCTCTGCTTGAGGCATTGGAAGAGCAGGTTGCACAGTATGACCCGGACCTGTTTATTGGCTGGAATGTTATCAACTTTGATTTTCGCTTATTGCTGAAGCGGGCTGCCCTGTATCGAATGCCCCTGAAGTTGGGCAGAGGCCGACAAGCTGGCCGTTGGCGGGAACGAAGTACTGAACCTGGTCAGGGGTATGTTTCAATCCCCGGGCGAATGGTGATTGATGGAATTGATGCCCTTAAGTCAGCCACCTGGCAGTTTGACAGCTTTAGTCTTGAGTCCGTTGCCCGGGAGTTGCTGGGTAAGGGAAAAGCCATTGACGATGTCAGTAATCGATTGAGCGCTATTACTCACGATTTTCATCACAATAAGCAGAAGCTGGCAAAGTACAATCTGGAAGACTGCCGTCTGGTAACGGAGATTTTTGAGAAAACACGACTGCTGGACTTTCTCCGGTTACGCAGTGAACTGACCGGGCTGGAACTGGATCGTATCGGCGGTTCAGTACAGGCCTTCACCAATCTCTACCTTCCGAAACTGCACCGTGCCGGTTATATCGCGCCAAATCTTCCGGAAGACGGTGGCCTGGCCTCGCCCGGTGGTTATGTGATGGAGTCGCTGCCTGGCTTATACAACAATGTACTGGTACTGGATTTTAAAAGCCTGTACCCATCCATTATTCGTACATTTAAAGTCGATCCCCTGGGGCTGGTGGAGGGGTTAAACCATCGGGATGACGCTATTCCCGGTTTTAAAGGTGCATTCTTTTCCAGAGAACGTCATTTTCTGCCGGAGATTATTACTCAGCTCTGGCAACAGCGGGACCAGGCTAAAGCAGAGCATGACAACGCCCGTTCACAGGCGATTAAAATCCTGATGAATTCTTTTTATGGAGTACTGGGTTCCGGAGGTTGTCGATTTTACGATACCCGTCTGGCCAGCTCTATCACTTTGCGCGGCCATGAAATCATGCAGCAGACTTCACAGTGGGTTGAAGAGCAAGGGCATCAGGTGATTTACGGGGATACGGATTCTATCTTTATTCTTCTGGATGAAAGCCTTTCCCATAAGGAGGCTGAACAAATAGGACAACAGCTGGCAACCGATATTAATCGTCGCTGGCAGGGTTTGTTAAAAGACTCTCTGGGACTTACTTGTTATCTGGAAATGGAATATGAAACGCACTATCGACGTTTTCTGATGCCGACTATCCGCGGGTCCGAAACCGGTAGCAAGAAACGTTATGCCGGTTTGAAAGTGGGTAAAACCGGTGACGAACTGGTTTGCAAAGGGCTTGAAGCTGTCCGGTCAGACTGGACACCCCTGGCCCGAAAGTTTCAGGCAGAGCTACTGCAACGGGTGTTTGCTGGTGGTGACCCCTCTGTTTATATTCTGGATACGGTTAATGCAGTGCAACAGGGTGAAAAGGATGACCAGCTGGTTTATAAAAAACGATTACGCCGTCGTTTAAATGATTATGTGAAAAATGTGCCCCCCCAGGTGCGCGCTGCCCGTATGGCGGATGAACAGAACCGGGCGGCAGGCAAACCCCTGCAATACCAGAACCGGGGTTCTGTTCAATATGTTTTTACCATGAATGGCCCGGAGCCCCTGGACTATTTAAACAGCGTTATTGACTACGACCATTATGTGACCAAACAGCTGAAACCCATTGCGGATGGTATCCTGCCCTTTGTAAATCTGGATTTTGAAAAAATTATTACCTCTCAATCCAGCCTGTTTTAAATAATCCATGGTTTGAGTTTTTAATGACGGGTAACTATTTTCTGATGGGTGATGATGTTTTACGTTCCTGTTCAGAGTGGTTGCTTCAATGTCCAATCTTGCTGATTTTCTTTATCGGAATGCTGCTGTTTATCCTGATAAAACTGCCATTGTTTTTGGCGACCTTCGCATCAGTTATCAGGAGCTGACGGACGCGGCGGCAAAAATTGCTGAAGGGTTGCAACAAAAAGGCATCAGGCCGGGGGACCGGGTGGCCATGAGTTGTCCGAATATTCCCCAGTTTTTGATGGTCTATTTCGGTATTCTCAGCGCCGGTGCCGTGGTGGTGCCTCTCAATATTCTTCTGAAGCAAAAGGAAATCGCCTATCACCTGACCGATAGCCAGGCGGTGGCTTTTTTCTGTTTTGAGGGCTCCAGCGAACTCCCCCTTGGGCAGCGGGGGCTGAAAGCCTTTAATCAGGTGGAATGCTGTCTGCACTTTTTTGCGATTACCGGAGATTTGGCTGCAGAAAACTGGCAGGATCAGCCTGCGCTGGCGACCCTTTTGTCCAGTGATCCCCTGACCATTCCCCGGGAGCGGGCTGCGGATGATACGGCCGCTATTCTCTACACTTCCGGGACAACCGGCAAACCCAAAGGGGCTGAACTGACACACCATAATCTGTCCATGAACGCATTAGCCTGCTCAACGGTGATGGCGACCAATATTCATGATACTCATCTGGTGGCGTTGCCACTTTTCCATGTCTTTGCCCAGACCGGTCATATGCTTCACGCCGTGGTTTCAGCGTCGACCATGGTGTTGATGGTGCGCTTTGATGCTGAGCAATGCCTGCAGTTGCTGGCTCAGGAATCGGTAACTTTTTTTGCCGGTGTTCCTACCATGTATATTGCCCTCAATGCTCAGGCAGATTCACTGGCTAAGAGCCTTCAGCCGGGTGAAAGTCTCCGGCAAGCCATTACCGGGAAGCTCAGGCTTTGTATCAGTGGCGGGGGGCCAATGCCGGTGGAAGTGTTGAAGTCATTTGAAACGAATTTCAAAGTGACGCTTCTGGAAGGATATGGGCTCTCGGAAACTTCACCGGTTGCCTGCTTTAATACGTTGGATCAGGAACGTATTCCCGGTTCTATTGGTCGGCCTATCCCGGGAGTGGCTTTGAGAATAGTCGGTGAAGATGGCAGTACTTTATCCCATGGTCAGGATGGCGAGCTGGCCATTCGTGGGCACAATGTTATGAAAGGGTATTTTAACCAGCCGGAACAGACGGCCGGGGTGATCAAAAATGGCTGGTTTCATACCGGCGATATTGCCCGATGTGATGAGGCCGGTAACTATTTTATTGTTGACCGTAAGAAAGACCTGATTATCCGCGGTGGTTTTAACGTATATCCTCGTGAGGTGGAAGAAGTGCTGTTGGCTCATCCCGATATCATGCAGGCTGCGGTGATTGGTGTGCCCGATGATTACTATGTGGAAGAGATTATGGCCTGCCTGATCTTGCGTGAAGGCTGTGAGTTGTCTCCAGAACTGGTAAAAACCTGGGCCCGCCAGCAGTTGGGGGATTATAAATACCCCCGATATGTCCGTGTTTTTCAGGAGTTCCCGGTGAGTGCTACCGGAAAAGTGCTGAAAAGGGAGTTAAGGGAATGGGTGCAAGGGGAGCATAAAAAGTAATCGCAGTTCGGCTTTTCCCCGGTGATGGAACCGGTTTCTACCAGTTCTGCTTATTGGTTTATGGCGATCCATCAGTGTGGCGTTGAAAAACCGGGGTAGGACTCATTGACGATTTCTGTGAGAATAGTCGGTTTTTACCACTGCACTGAAGAATCCATGCCAACACCAAAGACTGCCCCAGACCTGTTTTCATACCCCAAATACTGGGCAGAGTGTTATGGCACAGCCCCTTATCTGCCCATGTCCCGTCAGGAGATGGACGATCTCGGCTGGGATTCCTGCGACATTATTATTGTTACTGGCGATGCTTATGTAGACCACCCCAGTTTTGGTATGGCGGTGATTGGCCGTTTTCTGGAGTCCCAGGGGTTTCGGGTGGGGATTATTGCCCAGCCGGACTGGCGCAATGCCGGAGCCTTTAAACAACTGGGTAAACCGAATCTGTTTTTTGGAGTGACGGCGGGCAATATGGACTCGATGATCAACCGGTACACGGCGGATCTGAAAGTGCGTAATGATGATGCCTATACGCCCAATGCAGAACCGGGCAAGCGGCCGGATCGGGCGGTGACTGTTTACAGTCAGCGTTGTAAGGAAGCATACAGTGATGTGCCCGTTATTCTGGGTGGTATTGAAGCAAGCCTTCGTCGTATAGCCCAGTATGATTACTGGAGTGATGAGGTCAGGCGTTCGGTGCTGGTGGATGCGACGGCAGAAATCCTGCTTTACGGCAATGCCGAGAGAGCGATGGCTGAAGTGGCTGACCGGCTGGCGGCGGGTGTCAATATCCGTGATATTGATGATGTTCGTGGTACGGTTGTGGTCAAGCCTGAAGTGCCCGGTGGCTGGACCGAGCTCGATTCTTCACGGATAGACTGGCCACGGGAAATCAGCTCGTTGCAGGAAGCGTTTGGCTCAAGTCCTTATGAGTACAGGGAAGAGGAGAGTTGCCAGACTGAGCAGAGTGCATCCAATAATGATGAAGTTCAGCCGGTTCGGATCATACCCATGCCATTGCATCGTGCTGAACAGTTGAATTCGGAAACCACCTGTATACGACTGCCTTCGTTTGAAAAGGTCCATAATGACCCTGCATTGTATGCCCATGCCTCCAGAGTGTTGCATCAGGAATCCAATCCCCACAATGCCCGGGTACTGGTGCAGAAACATGGCAACCGTGAACTCTGGGTTAATCCACCGCCTATTCCTCTGGAGACCCCGGAGCTTGATGGTGTCTTTGACCTGTCTTTCCAGCGTCGTCCACACCCGTCTTATGGTAATACCAAAATCCCGGCTTACGACATGATCAAGACCTCGGTCAATATCATGAGGGGCTGTTTTGGCGGCTGCAGCTTCTGTTCGATTACAGAACATGAGGGGCGAGTCATACAGAGCCGCTCCCATGAGTCTGTGCTGGCAGAGCTGGAAGATATCCGTGATAAGGTGCCGGGCTTTACCGGCCAGATTTCTGATCTGGGTGGCCCAACGGCGAATATGTACGACCTGAACTGTAAGGATGACAAAATTCAGGCAAGTTGTCGGCGGTTATCCTGTGTTTTTCCGGGGATCTGTAAAAACCTGAAGACGTCCCATAAGCAGACAACGGAGCTTTATCGAAAAGCCCGGGCCATTCCGGGCATTAAGAAAATCTCGATTGCCTCCGGCCTGCGTTATGACCTGGCGGTGGAAGATCCGGAATACGTCGAAGAACTGGTCACCCATCATGTGGGTGGCTATCTGAAGATTGCTCCGGAACATACCGAGAAGGGCACTCTGGACCTGATGATGAAACCAGAGATGGGCACTTATGACGCCTTTAAAAAGATGTTTGAACACTTCTCCCGGAAGGCGGGTAAGAAGCAATATCTGATTCCTTACTTTATTGCCGCTCATCCCGGTTGTGAAGATGAAGACATGTTGAACCTTTCTTTATGGCTGAAAAAGAATAAATTCCGGGTTGATCAGGTGCAGACCTTTTATCCATCGCCTATGTCTCTGGCGACGGCGATGTATCATTCGGAGAAAAACCCGTTGAAACGGGTCAGCTATAAAAGCCCTCGCCTCTACACGCCAAGAACCATCGATCAGCGTCGTTTACAGAAGGCCTTTCTCCGTTATCACGATGCCAAGAACTGGCCATTTCTTCGTCAGGCGTTGCGGGATATGAACCGTTCAGACCTGATTGGCCCTGGTAAACATCAACTGGTGCCGGAAGAAGAAAATAAAGGGCAGAGAAGGTCCGGGCAGAGAGTGAACACATCGAGTACTTTCCAGAAAGCCAGGGGAGGTCAGTGGGATAATCGTTCTGCTAAAACTGGAAAAAGTACTTCCGGTGGGCAGAAAAAAGGGCGCCGCAGGTAGACTGCCTGGCAGGGCTCTGGAAAATGTCTATGGATAAACTCCATCAGGGGGCACCACAGGCCCCAGTCCTATTCGGCATTTGTTGAACCCCTCTCGCCAGCCACCGAGATACTCTTCATAAGTGCCTGGCAGGGAGGGAGCTTGCTCCCAACCGGCCTCTGGCAAGCCGACATTTCTTATTGCAGCACCGCATCCCATGTCCTGACCGTAGGTCGTCATATCCGTATAGAGCGTATTTTCCGGAGTGGTTGTTGGCTCCGATGGGGGCCTGTCCTCAGGTGGCACATGGACAGACTGACAGGCAACCATAACGAACAGGACGAAGACTAATAGTCCGATTGCTGAGTGTTTGATCATAAGGGGACTCAATGACAGCGAGAGAAAACAGTGTTCAGTTTAGTGGCTAAATTATTCGGCGGCAGGATTGGTTTTCATCGCTTACCTGTGTTTCTGTCGTCGTACTTCTGGGCTGCCAGCTCCGGGGGCATCAGCTGCATTCAGTGTCTTTCTGGCAGAATCTGGATTTGAATATGGCTGATTACGACCAACGGATGGCACTTCGTATTGCAGCGCTGATTTAACGGATCACCGGGGTGACAGTGCTCTCGATGATGCCAGAATAATTCAACATGATGTATTGATAGAATCGCTGGAAGCTTCAATGTGTGGCTGAATTATCTTAATCAGTCGGGGTGTTTCTTCAATTCATGTAGATGTTTAATGTAGTGAATCACCGGATGAATCGGATTTTGACTCTCAATTCCTGATGGATTTTTGGCGTAGTACCCATGTTTATCAGGTTATTGGTTCAGGTCTGGTGATGCAGGGGAAGTATTGTGTATTAAAAACGTGCGACCGTCCTCCAAAGGCTAGAATTTAATAGATACCAAAAAATCTAAAATATCCAGTTAGCGTTTGGCAGAGACAGAATAATGAATGGAGCTGATTCTGGAAACAGGACTCTTATTGGTTTTGCCTCAGACGTTCAGGGCGAGGCTTTTGTGCTATTGCCGGATGGTACCCGGAGCGCACTTAAAGCGGGGGGGGCGGTATATCTGAATGATCAGGTCATCGCTAATGGAGGTACTGTATTACTTCAATTAATTAATAATCAACAGGTATCAGTTGATGGCCAGACGAGCACTATTTTAAATAAGGAATTTCTCGGTATTGATTTCTTTATTACCGGTGATGAAGGTAATGAGGAATTGGCTGTCAAACCTCAATTGGAACAATTGGATGATGCTGAGCAGATAGCAGTGTTGCCTGCCACAGAGTCTGGGGAGGTAGCTGAAGATGAACCTCAGTACAGTGACTCGGGACCTGAGCTTCCCTTCATTATTAATCGTGAGGATGCTTCGGCCTTTTACATTATTAACAGGTTTTCTGACGACGATGCTTCCCAACCGGATAAACAGCGTCAGTTTGCCTTAAATAGAATAACTCCAAAAGATGAAGTATTTACCCTTTCCAATACAGACAATGCTTCCCCCGTAATCGACCCGGCACAGACACCGGTATTTAGTACCAGTGAAGGCGGGACGGTTTCTATCACCGCCGCGGAACTGCTGGTGGGTGTTACCGACGATACGACCGATACGCCGACCATCCTGTCGGTGGATGTCCCACCAGAACAGGGCACGGTAACCCAGGGGGATGATGGCCAATGGATTTATACACCAGCCCCGGATTTCAGTGGTGAGGCGGAGATCAGCTTTGAGGTGTCTGACGGCACCCAGACCACCACCGGTACCACCACCGTTACTGTTACCAATACCGATGACGATGCCCCGGTGATCGATCCGGCCCGGCTACCGACCTTCAGTGGCAGTGAGGGCGGAACCATTGAGATCACGGAAGAGGCACTGCTGGCCGGGGTCAGTGACGATACGACGGAGACCCCGACCATCCTGTCCGTGGATGTCCCGCCAGAACAGGGCACGGTAACCCGGGGGGATGATGGTCAATGGATTTATACGCCAGCCCCGGATTTCAATGGTGAGGCGGAGATCAGCTTTGAGGCATCCGACGGCACCCAGACCACCACCGGTACCACCACCGTCACTGTTACCAATACCGATGACGATGCCCCGGTAATCGATCCGGCCCAGGTGCCGACCTTCAGTGGCAGTGAGGGCGGAACCATTGAGATCACGGAAGAGGCACTGCTGGCCGGGGTCAGTGACGATACGACGGAGACCCCGACCATCCTGTCGGTGGATGTCCCGCCAGAACAGGGCACGGT
>NZ_JAVRMB020000074.1:0-7965 GCF_031844845.1 Endozoicomonas sp. | reverse complement strand
AGATGTGTATAAGAGACAGTTCCCACGCAGAGCGTGGGAACGAGGTTCCTGGTGGGTTTTGCGACAGCCTCCTGCGCGGGAAAGACGGAGGGTCAACCTTTTGCGACACCCTCGCAGGCGGGGATCCACTGCTCGAGATAGACTCCCACTCTCGAGATGGATTCCCACCTTCGCGGGAAAGACGATGGAGATATAAATGGGTATTTACAACCTTTTGCTACAGCTTCAGAGCTGTGGGAACGAGCAAGTGTTACTTGCTAAGTTTCAGCTCACCACCGCTGACAGTGCCACGCAGGGTAAAGCTATCATCAAAAATAGCAATATTGGCAAATTGACCCACAGCAATACTGCCCATCTCATTCTCCACATGGATGGCGCGGGCGGCATTAACCGTTGCCATGCGAATCACATCATCAGGCGCAATCCCTTCACGAATGCTATTGGCAACACCTTCGATCATGGTCAGTGCTGAACCGGCCAGCGTGCCATCAACGTTAAAGCACTTACCATCCTTGTGATAGATGGTCTGCCCGGCGAACTGGAAGGTTTCCATGTCGGTACCCGCAGGCGTACTGGCATCGGTGACCAGTATCAGCCGGTCCTGCATCAGACGATGGGCAATACGCAGGTTCTCCCAGGCCAGGTGATGGCCATCGGCAATAATGCCTGCGCCGAGCACTTCGCTGTCGAAAATGGCACCGATTACACCGGGTTCACGACTCCCCAGGGGGCTCATGGCATTATGCAAGTGCGTGGCAAAACGGGCGCCGGCTTTTTCCGCCGCCTTAGCCTGCTCGCAGGTGGCATTGGTGTGCCCGATGGAGACCACAATACCGGCTTGGCTCAACCTTTCGATAGTACCCGCAGGGCACATTTCAGGTGCCAGAGTGATCATCGTAATGACATCGGCATTTTCGCAGAAAAAGTCGATCATCGAAGGAGAAGGTTCACGAATATAGTTAATGTCGTGTATACCTTTCCGCTCCAGGTTCAGATAAGGCCCTTCCAGATGAATGCCCGGAACACGATCCGGGTGCATGGTCTTATATTCACGAACCACACTAACCGCCTGACGCATATCTTCATCACTGCTGGTAATCAGTGTTGGCAGAAAGGTTGTGCAGCCTGAACGCAGGTTTGCCGCATGCATGATATCCAGCGTATTGATGGATATATCGTCGTTAAAAAGAACACCACCACAGCCGTTTATTTGCAGATCGATAAAACCGGGGCTAAGCATCAGTCCATTGAGGTCAATGGTCTGGTAATCCCTGACAACATCTTCGGCCGTGCCAATGGCCGAAATTCGACCATTCTCTATAATGATGGCAGTGATTGCCTGTTGCTCCGGATGACCGGTTAACGGTTTAAAGTTAATCAGGGCGTAAGGAGTTTCCGGGCTGGTGATATTATCCACTGACATATTAAGCATCCTTGATATTTTCAGATTCAATATCCTGGAAATAGCGCAGAGTGCGAACTTTCAGGTCCAGAGTTGCCGGATCATCGCAGATCATCATTGCTTTCGGGTGAAGCTGCAGTGCGGAAATAGTCCACATATGATTCACAGACCCTTCCACGGTGGCCTGAACAGCGCGGGATTTGTCAGCGCCAGTGGCCAGAATCATCAGTTCACGGGAGTCCAGAACGGTTCCAACACCCACTGTGAGTGCCAGTTTTGGAACTTGGTTGATGTCCTGATCAAAGAACCGGGCATTGGCTTCCCGGGTTTCCGTGGTCAGTGTTTTCAGGCGGGTACGGGAGGCCAGTGATGAGCCGGGCTCATTAAATGCAATGTGTCCGTCATGTCCAACGCCGCCCATGAACAGTTCAATGCCACCGTAGCCTTTAATGGTCTCTTCATAACGATGACATTCTGCATCCAGATCTTCAGCATTGCCATCCAGAAAGTTGATGTTGGCCGCAGGAATGTCCACATGGTCGAAGAAGTTTCGATGCATGAATACCTGATAGCATTCCGGATGGTCAGCAGACAGTCCGACATATTCATCCATGTTGAAGGTAACCACATTGGCAAAGCTGACTTCACCTTCTTTGTGCAGGCGAATCAGCTCCTGATAAGTAGGGATTGGTGTGCCGCCAGTCGGCAGGCCGAGAACGAAAGGGCGGTCAGCCGCAGGATTGAATGCTTTAATACGCTGAACAATATATCGGGCAGCCCAACGGCCAACGGCTGGCTTGTCTTTTAGAGGTATGAAACGCATGTCGTAAACTCCATATAAAGAACCGCTGTGCTCGATTAGTTTACTAATCAGGGTCTCTATTTAGACAGTGTCGTGTAGTTGAAGTATACGACCTGCTTTGTATTCTGAGAGAAGATCCGTGAACAGCATTCCGAATAGATTGTTTTTGCTTTGCTCAAGAATCTGTTCAGGGGAAGTGTAATGATTTTTATCATAGCTTATTTAATTTTCGATGAAAAATGAAGGCTGTTTTTTATGCCTGAAAACGGTGGTAAATGGCTAAAAATAATGATCCAGATCAGTTTTTAGCGTGTTTTTATTTTTTTTAAAAAATAAATCAGTTAGATTTGCCAGCACACAGATAGATACTCTCACTATAAAGAATTAATGGTTGATCAAACATGAACATATTGGGTTACTTGCAGAAACTCGGTAAGGCGCTGATGCTGCCTATTGCCGTTCTTCCTGTCGCAGCGTTGCTGCTCCGCCTGGGCCAGCCTGACCTGCTGGGTATTCCCTTTATGGCGGAGGCGGGTAACGCCGTTTTCAGTAATCTGGCATTGCTATTCGCCATGGGTATTGCCGTTGGCCTGTCGATTGATGGTGCTGGTGCTGCTGCCATCGCCGGTGCTGTTGGCTTCTTCATTCTGAAAGCCACCACGGCAACCATTAATCCCGATATCGACATGTCCTTCTTTGGCGGTATCGTCAGCGGTATTGTGGCGGGTCACTCTTACAACCGTTTCCATGCCGTTTCTCTGCCTGCATCTCTGGGCTTCTTCAGCGGTAAACGACTGGTGCCGATCATGACTGGTCTGTTCATGCTGGCCATTGGCTGGGCCTGTGGTTATATCTGGCCAGCGATTCAAAATGGTATTGATACCTTCGGTCACAGTATTGCCGGATCTGGCCCCATTGGTCAGTTTGTATACGGTACGCTGAACCGTGGTCTGATTCCGTTTGGCCTGCATCACGTGTTGAATTCCTACTTCTGGTTTGGTCTGGGTGAGTTTACAGATCCTGTTACGCAAGCAGTATCTACCGGTGACTTAAAACGCTTCTTTGCCGGCGACCCAACGGCCGGGGTGTTTATGACAGGCTTCTTCCCGGTCATGATGTTTGGTCTGCCTGCTGCTGCGCTGGCTATGTATTTGACGGCTAAGAAGAGCCGTCGTGCGCAGGTGGGTGGTGTTCTGTTCTCTGTTGCCCTGACTGCTTTCCTGACCGGTATTACTGAGCCCCTGGAATTCATGTTTATGTTCCTGGCTCCCGGCTTGTATGCTGCTCACGCGGTACTGACCGGTGTTTCTCTGGTGGTGACCAATGCCATGGGCGTGCTGAGTGGCTTTGGCTTCTCCGCCGGTCTGTTCGACATGGTGCTAAACTGGGGACTGGCAACTAAGCCATGGACTCTGGTTGTGATTGGTCTGGTGTTTTCGGCCATCTACTTTTGTGTCTTCTATTTTGGTATCAAGATTTTTAATCTGAAAACCCCGGGTCGTGAAGATGACGACGACAGTATCGTAGAAGCGACACCTGTTGTTGATACCCAGGGCATGAGTGACAACGCTTATAAGGCTCGTCAGTTCACCAGGGCTATTGGTGGTCTGGACAATGTCACCAATATCGACGCCTGTATTACACGTTTGCGTTTGACTCTGAACGATCCTGCTGTTGCTGATGAGCGTGTCATCAAGGCGCTGGGCGCCAGTGGCATGATCCGTATGGGTGAGAAGAACCTGCAAATTATTCTTGGTCCACAGGCAGAAATTATCGCCGGTGAGATGAAGAAGATTGCCGTCAGTGAAGACCTGAGTTCTATCCAGTTGCCTGGTCAGGCTCAGGAAGCAGCAGCACTTCTTGCCCAAAAAGAAGTTGCCAAAGAGACAGTGAAAAAAGAAATTGAAGTTAAGCCCCTTGATAGTGCTCTGTTTGCCCGTCAGTGCCTGAAGGTTCTGGGTGGTCATCAAAATATTACCAGTATTGATGCCTGCATTACTCGTTTGCGCCTGACCCTGAAAGATGCTTCCAGTGTCAGTGATGCCAGCATTAAAGCTCTGGGTGTTTCCGCGGTGGTTCGTGTGGGTGATAAGAATCTGCAAATCGTCGTAGGTCCTCAGGCTGAAATGATTGTTGATGAAATGAAAAAGATCCCGGTGACGGACGATCTTTCCAATGCTGAGGTTTCTGCATGACTCTCGTCAAAAAAGACGGCAAGCCTTGCCAGTTATCACTAATCGCGCCTCTTTCCGGGATGCTGTTATCCATTGAGGAATCAGCTGACCCGGTATTTGCCGGACGGTTGATTGGCGACGGAGTGGTGATAAATCCAACGGACTCTGTGGTACTGGCGCCTTGCGCCGGTACCATCAGCCAGCTGCATGATTCGAAGCATGCCGTGGCGATCAAAACAGACTCCGGAGCTGAGGTGCTGATTCACGTTGGCATCGACACCGTGATGCTCCGTGGTGAAGGCTTTGAAGCAAAGGTCAAAATAGGCGACAAAGTATCTGTTGGTCAGGAGCTGTTGGCTTTTGATGCTGAATTGGTCGGTGCCAAAGCCGCCAGTCTGCAGACCGCCATCATGATGACCACGGGTGAAACCGGTTTTGTTGTCAATCCTCGTACCGAGGTTAAGGCCGGTCAGGACTCTGTATTCAGTATTGGTGCTGAGCCTGTGAAGGTGATGTCCACCGAAAGCAAATACAGCAATCAGGACAGTGTGACACTGATGGAAGACTTTGTGCTGAAAAACCCGCTGGGTCTTCATGCACGGCCTTCTGCGACCCTGGTTCAGATTATCAAACGCTTCAATTCTGAAGTGATGATTATGAACAGGGACAATGGTAAAGAGAGCAAAGCCAACAGTTTGACGGCCCTGATGGGTCTGTCCACTACGCTGGGCTCAAATCTTCAAATCACCGTTTCCGGCCCTGATGCCAAAGCAGCGATGGAAGCCATTCTGGATGGTTTCCGCAGTGGTCTTGGTGAACAGGTTGTGGATGTTCTCCCAGGTGCTGATGAAGTAATGGAAGAAGAAGCGCCACTGCTCGGACCGGTAGAAGGTGCCGATGGTCGTTTACCAGGTGTTAAGGCAGCACCGGGTATGGCCATTGGTAAGCTGCATCATCTGATCCATGAGCTGCCTGACTACCCTGAAGAGGGAGTGGGTGTCAGCGATGAACTGGGTCAGCTTGGCTACGGTATCCAGAAAGCGCAGGAATCCCTGCAGCAGCTGGTTACCAAAATGGAAAAGGATCATGTTGGTGGTCATGCTGAGGTGTTTGTTGCCCATCAGCAGCTGCTGGAAGATCCGGCCATCAGTGAGCGTGCCCGTGAGCTGATTGAAAATGGCAAGAGCGCCATGTGGGCCTGGCACAGAAGTTTTCTGGTTGAAGCCGATGCAATGCGCAAGCTGGATAACCCGATGCTGGCTGCCCGTGCTATTGACGTAGAAGACGTTGGTCTTCGGGTTCTGCGCGTCCTGATGGGTGTTGATGGTGGTACTGACCAGCTGCCAGAGAATACTATTCTCTGCCTTGAGGACATCACTCCTTCTGAAGTGGTCACTCTGGATCGTCAGCGGGTGATTGGTATTGCTACGCTTCACGGCGGTGCTACCTCCCATGCGGCCATTCTGGCAGGATCCATGGGCATTCCGTATCTGGTGAACGTACCGGCCAGCGTTCGTGAATACGACAATGGCACCGATGTAATCCTCAACACCAACAAGGGTTACATGCTGGTTAATCCTACTAAGGAAGAAATTGCCAGAACCGTTGCCCGTCAGGAACGTGCTGCTGCTGAACATGAGGCAGCGCTGAAAGTTGCTGACCAGCCAGCGGTTACCAAAGACGGTCATCACATTGAGATTGCCGCTAACATCGCCAACCTGGATGACGCTGAAAAAGCGGTCAAACTGGGTGCTGAAGCGGTGGGTCTGCTGCGTTCCGAGTTTCTCTATATGGAGCGTGCAACCGAGCCATCTCTAGCTGAGCAGGTGAAAGCTTACGAGGATATTCTCGGTGCCATGGGTAGAGACCGTCCGGTCATTATCCGCACGCTGGACGTGGGTGGTGATAAGCCACTGGCCTATCTGCCGCTGCCGAGAGAGGAAAATCCTTTCCTGGGTGAGCGTGGTGTACGGATTGGTCTCAATCGTCCCTCCATGCTGCGTAAGCAGATCCGTGCCATTCTGCAGGCGGCCCATGCTGGTAGTGTCCGCATCATGTTCCCGATGATCAGTTCTCTGGATGAGTTCAGGGCAGTGAAAAAGCTGGTTCTGGAAGAGCAGGAAAGAGCGGGTGTTAAGGTCGAAGTGGGTATTATGATTGAAGTACCTTCAGCGGCCCTGCTGGCGGATCACTTTGCCAAAGAAGTGGACTTTTTCTCCATCGGTACCAATGACCTGACCCAGTACACGCTGGCTGTTGACCGTGGTCATCCGAAACTGGCGGCCCGGGTGGATGGTCTGCATCCTGCCGTGTTGCGCCTGATTGATATGACTGTGAAAGCGGCCAACAAAGAAGGTAAGTGGACGGGCATCTGCGGAAGCCTGGCCAGTGATCCAAGTGCAGTGCCAATTCTGGTTGGTCTTGGCGTTCAGGAGCTGTCTATCAGTGTCCCGGCGATTCCGGTGGTTAAAGCTCGTGTTCGCAGCCTGAACTATGAGCATTGCCAGAGCCTGGCCCGTGAAGCGTTGACTCTGGATTCAGTGGAAGAGGTAAGACGTTTGACCGCCTGATCGCCGAGAGTCTTTCAGAAAGCCCCATGGTTGTGTTCATGGGGCTTTTTTGCTTGCTCAGCAGACCCGTCTGGCTGAAAGGCGCCTGAACCGACCTGACTGAGAGGAAGGTAATCCGAGAAGTAAAAGGGTTGTAGGCCAACAACAGGGCCTGAAGGAAATCGCAGGACGTCAGTCAGTCAACGTCTCAATAGAGTTGTTACCAGACACTGAACGACCTGATATGTTTGACGTGGTATTTAGTTCTTCAGTAAGCGAATTAATGCGTGATATGGCGTGATTCAGAATCTCTATTTTTGATAAGCGCCGATTTTCCGGAAGTTTATTTTTTAGCAGTTCAAAACCGTCTCTTATTGCATCCATACGATTTTTTTTTCTCGAGGTGGCAGATTGCCTTTGCTCTTCATTTGATTTCTTTGGCAAATATCTGTATCTTTTTTTCTCTGTGGTTAATGTAGAGCATTGTTCTAAATGATTAACATCATACCGATGGAAATGTGCGCCTCTTTTCGTACCCGCATCAAAAGATCTCTTTGTTTCTTCCTGCGGGTTAAAGCAGCTCTGTTGCGGGTATGGCCCAAGTCCAATATCCATTGGATAACCTCGTATTTTTCAAATTGGTTGAAGTTATGTAATAAGTAGTAGTTTGTAATTGGTTACTTAGACCAGATCATCAAGAAATAGTTCAATCCCTCTGTAGCGAAGTCTAACCCCCCCCCATATTTATCTCTTATTTTTTATCTTATTTTTTCTTTTTCCACAGAAGATAAATTCACTATTCTATAACAGTCAGAAAAATTAATTCTTATGGGTATTTTTGTGCCAGCATCATTGCTGTTAGTCGGTCGGGACGGGGAGCTCATAGAACTGAATCAGGCTAGTACTTCGTCTTTCCATACTTGATATATAGTAATGGTCATTTCGCTGATTTATTTGACTGATTAATTAGTCAGCCACAAAAAAACTGATCATTCCTGATTTCAACAAAAAAAAGGCTATTTTTCTTCGCAAACATGT
>NZ_JAVRMB020000073.1:0-6754 GCF_031844845.1 Endozoicomonas sp. | reverse complement strand
AACAACTGTAATAATGCATAGCCTGCCATTTTCAAATGCATCCATCGCAGAAGCGTTCTCAACTTTTGTTGCCACAAGTGACAGCAGCCGAAAGCGTGTTTGAGTTGATGAAACATAGGTTCAACCGGCCATCTCTTTGCGTAGGCACGAAGAACTTCCAGCCCTTCGTGCTCTACATTGGTTGAGATGAATATCCTGTTTTCAGTCAGTCCCTTGTCATTTTCAAAACGGCTCCAGACAACTCTCACTTCGCGACCTTTAAGGAACCTGGCACGGCAAATCATGGTGCGATAACGTATTGTGCGAAACTTGTTGTACATCCATACGGTAGCTCTGTCTTCCGGCAGTTTCTCCACCTCGTCTGCTGTCATCTTGGTACCGTATTTTTTGGGTCGCCCCCGTTTCTTTACAAGCGGTGTAGGCGGCAGTGCATACAGGGCTCGATTTCGAGGTATTTGACCAACGACTTCGATATTCATTTCCAGAGCTGGTTTCATCAGCGTCCAGTTCATAAACCAGCAATCGGTAACCAAACGCAACGCTCGGTCCTGTACTTCCTGACGTACCACCTTGAGCATGGCAACGGCAATTCTCAGTTTGCTGGCGTTGCCCGAAGCAGGAGCCGGAAATGAGATGACCGGTATGGCGGTAAACACTTCGTCTGCAGCCCGTTCAAATATCACGGCCAGAGATACCCAGCATTGCCCCCAGATATACGTCGGTCGGTTACGCTTTTTACTGTGTTGATGATGGGTACGACAAGCAGGGGCTTTATCAGAAAATCGTTCGATCACCCAGTCATCAAGTCCCAGAGTCACCGGTTCGTCCGGTGGAGCTTTTGAGCAGACCAGGCGGATCAAACGGCACGCCAGGTGCTTCCATCGCCACTTCCCCTGGGAGATCCAGTGGTGGTAGCTGCTCCACACACAATGAAAGTTTATCGACAACAGCGCCTGCGTAACAAACCCGTCCCCTGCGAGCATGCACCCGAACAGCAATTCACAGAACGTTGGTACTGCAGTTGGTGATAGCGCTCCGGCAAGAAAGGTTGTATATAAAGCGAGTTCCCGGAGGATCACTCGATGATCTGAAGTGAGCATAGCAACCGTCTCGAACTTGGTGGTTGGGGATGGTTGCTATTTAGCAGATTATGCGTTCGCTGCTGAACTATTGTGCTTTGAGAACTCTAAAGTCGAGTACCTACTTAGTTCCCATGCAGAAACTCTAGCCCTTGGGACACGTAGGCTATAGAGACCCAAGGTGCTTCAAATTTACGTAAAAATCGCATCAACTCCGCTACAGGCCCCGAAAGTCGTGCGGAGCAGGTGTCAAAACAAAATGAATTTTTTAGACCTGACCGTCTGCCATACGGGGCCTACAGCGTTTCTTGATGAGAACTACTTAACAAAAAAGGATGAATGATATGAATGTTTCCGGGAATAGCCATACCAGACAGATCCAATCTGGTCAGCAGATGTCGACTGGCAGTGCAGCAGGTCAGGAATATAAGCTCACTGGTTGGAGTCCACGAAAACATCAGATGAAGTCTAAGCTTTCTGGTCGGACGTCTCGACCCACTGGTTTAGGCCGTCGACCAATACGGAGAGGTGGCTTAGATAGCAGGAAGATACAGCGATCTATATTAAATGTCACTCAGTCAATTGGCCGCTTGATGGGTAAGGCTAGCAGGTTCTCTCCACCATTAATCTCCCCACTATTAAGATTCATTCAAGTTGCTGTGGCACTGACGCCAGCTGTCTATTATCGATCACCGGAGGTTATTCGGGATACGATAAATTTGGGAGGTATTTTTGGGAAAATTGCACAAATGCAGCCAGAGCTTTCGAACTTAATGGGACATAATCAAGAAAGCAATTATTCCAAGGGTGATAACGAACGTGTAAGGCTTGCTTTGGCCAGTGCCAATAGCCAATACCAGGGAGGTGAAATTACTTCTGAAGAGGTAGTGCGCATTCTGAAAGCATCCCTTGCACAGTCTCAGGGCGAGTCTGCTGAAGGTGTTAATATCCATCATATCAAGGTGTTAGGGCGAGGAACGATTGCCCAAATCGACCATGTTCGTATAAATGATAAAGATTATGCTGTTAAAACGCTATCACCCCGTTTGGTATGGGCTATGAAGAGCGATGCTGGGCTGGCAAGAGGTGCTTTGTTACTGGCTAAATGCTGGGGGAAGATTTCAGAAACGGATTTAGATGCTCTCTCCAGGGATATTGAAAAAATCATTCAGGAAACGGATTTATCAATAGAGTTACAAAATACCAGGAGACAGACTGATATTTTCAATAAACCATCAACGGACGGGGGTTACCATTTGGAGTTCTACCGTGAAGTGAATATGAAAGAGTGTTTTACGGTACCTGTGAAATTTAAAGTGCCTCGAGTTTATCCAGATCTTTCAAGTACTAATTCATTGGTTATGGAGATTATTGACGGTTTTTCCCTGGATCGCAATGAAGAAATAAATAACATGCTGCTTTCATGGAAACCTGACTGGAATGACAATAAACCCTTTACACCTCCACAGATAGCTATGTTTACCTATAGTGTTAAATCACTTGTCATGGAAGTTTATCTGGAGGCGGCACGGGAAAATGAGTTTATTAATGCTGACTTCCAGCTTGGTAATTTCATGATGAAATTAGAAGAAAACAAAGTTGTCGTTTACTGCATTGACCATGGTCACTGTATATCGGTTAGAAGTCCTTCCCCTACTGCTAAATCTCTGCACTACGCCCTTATAAAAACTTTAGTTAACTTTTTCCATAGCCGATGCCGTATTGCTGAAGATATCGCTAGAGATGCGGTAGGTTCTGGTGATGTTTCCATGAATCCTTTGGCTTTGATCGAAGAATTAGCGGGCCATGAACAACAAGATGGTAAGGCTGAAGCTATTCATGTCACTTTGAAATCAAAGGAGGCTGTAAGGATTAGGGAACTAACCTATAGTCCTTTGTCATATAATGATATACAACATATTGAATCCACAATTGAAAATTATGAAATATTGGGTAAGAATTTCATTCCTTCCGTAGACGATGATATAGAGTGGTGCAAGTCAACGAGGAGTGTTGAGGAGGTCTGTCATAAACTTTATGACTGGCTAAAATCTGACTGGGTCCAGAGTGAACGCAGCGGTAATGAAAGAGCATTTCCGTGCAAGGATGATTTTGTCAATAGGCTGATACCAACGCTCTTCAAGGTAGCTTTTGAATTAAAGGAGTTTGATAAGCTGGATTTTGAAACACAGTTCGAGAGGTCGGGTATCCCATTTGATGATTTCGTCCATGGCATGGGATTAAGTTTTCCTGGAGGCGATTTAGCACTTGTACGATTAACTCTTTTGGTTGAGGAATTCAACTATGCTCGATTGAAGTTAGCATTTGGTTGAGTGGCGTAAGTTGCCGTTAATGGTTGGTAGCTTTTTTATTTCTAACATAAGCTACGAAGAAAATAAAATTGCCATTTAGCTATTAAAAGCTGTCGATTTTGGCATCTCGGCCAAAATCGATCTTAAACATAATTTTTTAATGTATAGATCAGTGCATACTCTTAATTAAATCGCAACGAGCGCAACACTCATTCATGGCTAAGTTACCGTTAGTGGTTGGTCTGAATTTTATTCCTATGCCCGCAAGTAATAAATCCTAAATTTTTATATCCTTTATTGTCTTTGCGCCGAACAGCACGCAATTGAGCCATGTATTAAAAAACGTGTTTAATATCGCGTTTTACTTATATGTCATAATGGGCAGCTTTTAATAACTGCATAGTAGTTTTATTTTCTTGCTAGATACCATTAGAGATAAAAAGGCTCCCAACCATTAACGGTAACTTAGCCCTCATTCATTGTTATGACAAATGCTCAAGTTGCCTTTATGCAGGTTCTAAAAACTGAAAAACGATTGTGTTATTACGACTAAAAAACCTGCACAAGTCAAGTCTGGCGTCTAGCAAAGCGTACTGCGCTTTTTGCATTTTGTTTCAACTGTTCAGAGTTGTTTTACCGCTTTAGCCATTCGTTTAACCGCTTCTTCCAGCAAGGAACGACTGCAGCCGAAATTAAGGCTCAGATAGTTCCCATCACCAAACTGTTTGCCGGGAGAGAGTCCAACCCCGGCTTGATCGAAGAACTGATGGGGATCTTCCAGACCCAGTTTACTGATATCAATCCAGGCCAGATAGGTGGCCTGCAGAGGCTCCATGGATAACTCTGGAATATCATTGATCGCTTTCATCATAAAGTCATGATTTCCCCGAAGGTATGCCAGAAGCGACTGTCGCCAGGGTTCACCATGGCGGTAGGCTGCCTGTCAGGTTTAAAATCGGAGTTTGATGGAACTATTTTCTTTAGTACTTGGTCAAAACGTCACAATAAATATAAATGTATGAGGTAAGTCATGGACAACTTTCACACAGTTTCTAACGATGGTGGTAGGGATTCTCGCAATTTACGGAGGGGGGATGAGAAAATCGATGATTCATTATCAGTTAATGGAATATAGGTGTCAGAGGTAAGGCCCAAAATAGGCATTGATCTCCATAGCGTTGCACCTCATGTCTCAGATTCTGGCTTAAGTATGTGTCAGCGAATATTATCAGCAATTCAACCAGTTACCCTCTTCATGAATAATGTTAGCAGTGGTGGCAGTAAAGCATTAAGATGCATTCAAATTATCAAAACACTGAGTAGTGCAGCTTATTATCAATCACCGGAGGCTAAGCGTCATGTACTAGAAAAGGGAGGCATCTTCGGAAAATTGGCTCAGACTCTGTTATTGAAACCAGGGATTATTGAAGGAATCTCCGGCAATAAGGCTGAGGCTGAGGCTGAAATTATACGATTAATTAATTGTCTTAAAACAAGTTTAAGCATGCAACAGGTGGGTGAAATTGATCCTGAAAGAGTACTGGATACTCTGAAGGAATCTATTTCTCAAGGTAAGGGGGCAGCAGTTTCTGATATGCTCGCATATCACCACGCTGGGTCGAGGAACGATTTGTCAGGTCGATCGTGTTTGTATTGATAGTAAGGATTATGCGGCTAAATCTATCTCAGCCATGACGAGGAATTATGTGAAATGTGATGTGAAAATTATTCAAAATCTTATTATCCCTGTGATTGAACGGATTGCTCTGTTTGGTATTGATAATCTTAATGGGATAAGCGCTTTCTTTGATATAATAAGTGAGGAAACGGATTTATCCAGAGAGCTTGAATATACTCAAACACAGGCTGAAATATTCAAGTCTCTATCAAGCAACGGTGATTACCATATCGTTTTGCCTGTTAATGCCGAGGCAGAAGACTCTGTTGAAGTTGTTGAGAAACTTCTCGTCTCTGTTGAAATAAGTTGTGGGAACACCGTTTCCGACTCTTCAGATGGTAAATATTCACTCAAAAGGAAAAGTGTCGAGTCTTCTGATACCTCTTTCACTAATAAAGATAACGGTACACCTTCACCTGCAAAGTCGGTAAGGTTTGAAGATGGAAGCACTTCCGCTTCTAACCTGAATGACAAGGGGCGAAAGGTGCAGGTGAAATTTAAAGTGCCTGATGTTTATCCTGATTTTTCAAGCTCTGATGTATTGGTTATGGAACTTATTGACGGTTGTACCCTTGATCGAGTGCAAGAGATAAAGGATATGCTGGGTCGTTGGACGCCTGCATGGAATAACCAACAACCTTTATCTGAAGCCCAGATACAGTTGACTTGCTCACAACTTAAAGAGCAGATCCTGAAAGTTTATCGGGATGCGGGGCGGATACACTGTTTTTTTAATGGTGATTTCCAGACTGGTAATATGATGATGACATTAGACGATGACGATATTTGTATTTACTTCATTGACCATGGGAACTGTTTTACGGTTAAAAGTATATTCACACATGCTATTGGCATGTTGAACTATCAATTAATAAAATCTTTATTTAAGTTATTTCATCACAGATTCCACGATTCTGTTGAAGATAGTGATAGCAATTCATTTCAAGCCAAAAAGGTAGAAGCTGAGGTTCCCGTAGTCTCTCATGAACAAGATGATGGTGCTGAACCCATCTGGATCAAAGATTTAACCTTCGTGCCTCTGACGAATGATGGCTTAAAGTGTCTTGAACGTGATATTACTTATTTGTTTGGCGACAGTATTGGGGATGATATTCGCCTTTCAGAAGCGGATTATATCTAGTACCTAAATGCCAATAGTGTTGAGGCAGCCTGCCATAAACTTTATGACTGGCTTAAGGCTGACTGGTGGTTTGATTCTGACACCACTGATGGTGGAAGTGCAATGCCTTCAAAGGAGGAGTTTGCCCAGGCACTGCCTCAAATAATGTGCAAGGCAGCTTTCGATTTGAAGGATGTTGATAAGCTGAGTGATTGTGAAAAAAACATAAGTTATACCAAACCATTTAATGATTACGTTCGTGGCATAGGGTTACGCGATCCCGAGGGAGTGTGTTCGTTATGGCGTATTGGAATTCAGATAGATGGGTTCGAAAGGTCTGCATTTAAGAACATTTAAAAGTGGTAAACCGTTGTGGGCGTTCATAGCCCATGACTCGGCTAAGTTACCGTTAATGGTTGGGAGCCTTTTTATCTCTAATGGTATCTAGCAAGAAAATAAAACTACTATGCAGTTATTAAAAGCTGCCAATTATGACATATCAGTAAAATGCGATATTAAACACGTTTTTTAATACATGGCTCAATGGCGTGCTGTTCGGCGCAAA
>NZ_JAVRMB020000072.1:0-16761 GCF_031844845.1 Endozoicomonas sp. | reverse complement strand
TATGGCAAAATCATAAGCAGTCAGTTTGACGATCGCCTTCATGCCTTCACGCAGGAAACCAATGTCCTTGGGCTGTACCTGCGTCTCTATCATTAAATTGTCCTCCAGGGGGACAATTTCCATCAGGCTCATGCCCGGCTGCACAACTCCCCCCACCGTGGTGACATGGATTTTTTTAACAATACCATCCATGGGCGAGCGGACTAATGTGCGATCCACCTGATCTTCCATAGCACTATTGGATTCGTTTAACTGGTCAAGATGAACCTCAGTCTTTTTCAGTTCCTGTACCACGTCTGCACGAAATTGCTGCCTGACCTCTACTTTTCTCGCCAATGCCTCCTTATAGCCCGCCTGAAGCTTTGGAATGCTCAGCTCGGTTCTTCGTTTGTCAGCCTCAAGATCATTAACCCTTTGCTTCAGTTGTAACAACTCCACTTTTGAGACAACGCCCTGTTCTGCAAGAGGAACCGTTAGCTCCAGCTCATCGTTACCCAGTTCATAACTGGTGGTTAGAAATTCCCATTGAACTTTCGCTGACGTCAGCTCATGTTTTGCCTGGAGCGCCTGCTCATTAGCAACATTCAACTCTGCCTTAAGCTGGTCTGCCCGCTGCCGGTAGACATCTTTCTCGCGGTCAACGTAATCGGAGTAATCACCGAGTGCTTCCGGAAATTCCAACGGCTCACCCGACAGTTCAGCCTTCAACCTGGCGGCTTTAGCCATCTGACTGTAGTACTCAATGGCACTTTCCCGAAAGTTGGATGAGAACTGGGTATCATCCAATTGCGCGAGGGGTTGTCCGGCAGCCACCTGCTGGCCTTCTGCAACAAACAGCTTCTCGAGAATCCCCCCTTCCAGGTTTTGCACCAGCTGCAAACGGGATGAGGGAATGACAATGCCCATACCCCGGGTAATTTCATCCAGCCGGGCAAAACTGGCCCAGGTAATGGCTGAGACAAGGGCCAGCAACATGGTATAAATGAGCAGCCGCCCACCTCTGGGGGTTTTCATCAGCATGGCTGCATTGGCATCAGAGATGTACTCCATATCCTCTTCGTGGATATTCTCTGCCCCTCCTTCCATCGCCATGCCCTGGCTCTCAGGCTGGCTATCGACCGGGTTCTCGTTATTATCTGAAGGCTGACCCTGCTGACTCATTAACTCATCCTCTGAGCTATTGTGCTTTCCATCGCTATTGGCGCTCATATTCACAACCTGTTTAATAATTTAGTCAATTTTTAACTTGCCCTGCTTCAACGCCGCATGCACCTGATCCTTCGGCCCATCAGCCACCACGCGGCCACTGTCGAGCACAATCAACCGATCCACCAGATCCAGCATGGAAGCCTTATGGGTAACCAGCACCAGTGTTTTGTCCTGACACCGTTCTTTTAGCTGCTTCTTCAACCGTAACTCCGTGGTGTTATCCATGGAGCTGGATGGCTCATCCATAAGAAGAATGGGGGGATTCATCAGTAACGCTCGTGCCAGAGCAATGCTCTGCCGCTGACCGCCGGAAAGGTTCTGCCCACGCTCACCCACGATCATATCCAGACCATTGGGGTGCTTATTAGCAAACTCGGTGACACCGGCAATCTCGGCAGCCTCCAATAACTGGCTGTCTTCAACGTGGTTGGCACCCAGTGTGATGTTGTCTTTAATCGAACCGTAAAAGAGGTTTATATCCTGACTGACACAACCAATGCTTGACCGTAAATCGGTTGGGTTGATCTGGCGAAGATCAATCCCGTCAACGCGCACGGCACCTTCATCGGGCTCATATAAGCCAAGAATCAGCTTTTCAATGGTGGTTTTGCCGGAGCCAATACGGCCAATAATGCCGACTTTTTCACCCGCTTTTATTTTGAGAGAAACATTACGAAGCGCCTGAATTTCCTGATCGGGGTAGGCAAAGTTAACGCCATCAAACTCAATGTTACCCTGCAAATCCGGACGATTGACATAATCCCGGTCTTCATGACGCTCAACCGGCATGTCCATAATCTGATTCAGACCATCCAACGCCGCTTTTGACTGGTTGTAACGGGTAGACAGTCCGGCAATCTGAGCCATCGGTGCAAGGCATCGGCCAGAGAGCATCACTGAAGCAATCAGCCCGCCCATGCTCAAGTCACCGTCAGTAATCAGGTAAACGCCCATAATGATCATGCCAATATTGGCGATCTGTTGCGTGTAAGCACTGAAGTTGGTGGCGGAAGTGGTCAACAGCTTGGTTTTAATACCCCAGGTAGCAATATGGCTGACCGATTTTTCCCATTTATACTGAATGTCACTTTCAGCCTGGGTTATCTTGATCGCTTCCATCCCGGACAAACTCTCAATCAGAGTGGCATTCTTTTGCGCGCTGGATCTGAGGGTCTTTTCAACAGAGCTGCGTAAAGGCCCCTGAATCGCAAAACTGTAAAGACCAATAATCACCATCGCTGCCAGAGGAACAATGGCCAGAGGGCCGCCCAGGGTGAAAATAACAAAAAGAATGATCATCGTGAACGGTAAATCAACCAGGGCCGTCACGGTTGATGAGGTAATAAATTCCCGAATACTCTCAAAATCCTGAAGGTTCTTGGCAAAGGAGCCAACCGATGCTGGCCTGGCCTTCATACTCAACCCAAGCACCTGTTCCATTATTCGGGATGACAATAAAATGTCGGATTTTTTGCCCGCCAGGTCAATGAAATAACTGCGCACCGTTTTCATGACAAAATCAAAGCTGAAAACAATAAACGCACCAATGGCTAACACCCAAAGTGTATCAAAAGCCTGGTTTGGCACGACACGATCATAAACATTCATTACAAACAGCGGACTGGCTACCACAAAAATATTAATCAACAGGGAAGCCAGCAATACATCACGGTAGATTCTCCAGGAGCCGAGAATCGTCCCCCAGAACCAGTGACGGGATTTAAGATTTAATTTCTCCGGTGTTCGCTGGTCATACCGGTGTTTTTCACGAATATAAATAACATAACCGCTAAAGTACTCTTCAAGCTGCTCAAGCGTGATTTTTTTAACGCCCTCGCTGGTTTCCGGCATAATGATTTGAGCGATACCTTCGTCATGATCCATTTCAATCAGAATGCAGGCTCGTTTTTGATTTAGTAATAAAACAACCGGAACCACCAGAGAAGATATATCGGACAATTTTCTTTTGTGAACTTTACAGACCAACCCCGCTTTTTCCGAAGCCCTGATAAAGACTTCCGTGGTAAATCGGCCATTCTCAAGGGGCATTCCGGCTTTCAGTGATTCCCGGGAGTATGGGTTGCCATAGTGTCTTGTTAACAGGGCAAGGCATTCAAGCAGAGCATCTCCGCTTTCGGGTTGTTCATTGGGAACATCCCAGTTCTCATCCATAGTACTGGAGTAATTCATAGCTACCTGCTGATTATTTCATCCGTGTTTTTATACGAGATCGTTTCAGCAACAAACAGCCTGGTTGCATGAAGGGTATTAATTTATAGAGTAGCGCAGATTTATGATTAATTGATTGACTATCGAAGATCGAATCGAATAAAAACAAATTAGATATTTAATCAGAAAACAGAATTTAACTTTCTGGTGGGAAAATAACTCCCCCACCAGAATTAAAAATACAATATTTACCCCTTTAAATAGGAATCAATCTTTTACAGGAGTATCAAATACTTCTTCCTGCATCCTCTTCAAACCAATATGGCGGACATCGGTACCCTTAACAAGGTAAATAACATATTCCGCAATATTTCTGGCATGATCGCCAATACGTTCCAATGAACGCAGCACCCACATAATATTCAAAACCCGGGTGATTGAGCGGGGATCCTCCATCATGTAAGTCACCAGCTCACGGGTCGCACTTTCGTACTCCCGATCCACCGCTTTATCTTCCTTGGCGACCGCCAGCGCTTTCTCAGCATCAAATCGGGCAAAGGCATCAAGGGCATCCCGGGTCATCTGACTGACATGACTGCCAATATGACGGGTTTCTATATACCCCTTGGGAGCCTCACCCTGCTCTGACAATTTAATGGCGAACCGGGCAATTTTAGCCGCTTCATCACCAATACGCTCAAGGTCAGTGGCCACTTTGGTGCAAGCCAGAACCAGCCTCAAATCACTGGCTGCAGGCTGTCGGCGAGCCAGAATTCTTGAGCACTCCTGATCAATGGAGATTTCCATAAAATTCACATCGTGGTCTTTTTCACAGACAACCATGGCCAGATCACTGTCAGCGTTGATCAGTGCCTCAATAGCATCACTGACCTGCTTCTCAACCATTCCGCCCATGGCCAGCAAATTATTCCGCAGCTCTTCCAGTTCATTATTGAATTGCTGGGAAATATGATGGGTCAGCAAATCGCTTTGGTTTGGCATGGATCATCCTCAGCCGTAACGTCCGGTAATATAATCTTCAGTCTGTTTCTTGCGGGGATTGGTGAACAACGTATCGGTATCGCCGTATTCAACCATCTGCCCCATATACATAAATGCGGTGTAATCGGAAACCCGGGCAGCCTGCTGCATATTATGGGTGACAATGACAATAGTGAACCTGGACTTCAACTCATTGATCAGCTCTTCGATCTTCAAGGTTGAAATGGGGTCAAGTGCCGATGCCGGTTCGTCCAGCAGCAATACTTCCGGCTCTACCGCAATGGTTCGGGCAATCACCAGACGCTGTTGCTGACCACCCGACAAACCCAGGGCACTTTCATGCAGCCGGTCTTTTACTTCATTCCACAGTGCAGCAGCTCTCAGGGCCCACTCTACAACCTCATCCAGAATCCGCTTTTTATTGATGCCCTGTATTCGCAGGCCGTAAGCAACATTCTCATAAATACTTTTGGGGAATGGATTCGGTTTCTGAAACACCATCCCTACCCGGCGGCGAAGATCAGCCACATTGACTGATTTTTCGTAAATATTGAGCTTGTTACCAGAAGGGTCATCCAGCAGAATTTTGCCATTCACCCGACAGCCATCCACCAGGTCATTCATCCGGTTCATGCTGCGCAGCAGTGTGGATTTACCACATCCAGACGGCCCTATAAAAGCGGTGACACGCTTCTGGGGAATCTTCATGGAAATATCAAACAGCGCCTGCTTGTCATCATAGAAAAGGTTCAGGCCAGACATTTCCATGCTGGTCTGTTCCTGCTCCAGATTCAATACGGCGCGGTTACGTCCCAGAGACTCAGGATTGAATGCTCTGGAAATGGGGGTTTTAACTGTCAGTGCCTCACTCAGCGTCTCTTCAAACATGGCACTCAATCCTCAAGGCTCTTGTATTTTTCTCGTAAACGATTGCGAATGGCAACGGCAGAGAGATTCAGCACAGCAATAACAATCACCAGCAGCAACGCTGTGGCATAAACCAGGGGCCTTGCTGCTTCGACATTGGGGCTTTGGAAACCCACATCAAAAATATGAAAGCCCAAATGCATAAACTTCTGGTCAAGGTGCAGGTATGGGTAGTTGCCATCCAGCGGCAAGCTGGGCGCCAGTTTAACGACACCCACCAGCATCAGGGGAGCAACTTCACCCGCCGCTCGTGCAACCGCCAGAATCAAACCGGTCATCATTGCCGGGCTGGCCATAGGTAACACCACCCGCCACAGCGTTTCTGCTTTGGTTGCGCCAAGCGCCAGACTGCCCTCCCGTACTGAACGGGGAACTCGAGACAAGCCTTCCTCCGTCGCCACAATAACCACCGGCAATGTTAACAGCGCCAGAGTAATAGAAGCCCAGAGCAGGCCGGGTGTACCGAATGTGGGGGATGGCAACGCTTCAGGGAAAAATAACTGGTCGATTTGAGCACCGGCAAAATAGATGAAAAAGCCAAGACCGAAGACGCCATAAACAATCGACGGGACACCGGCCAGATTATTCACCGCTATCCGGATAGCCCGTGTCACCCAGCCCTGACTGGCGTATTCCCGGAGATAAACAGCAGCAATCACACCAAAAGGAGTCACCATAATGGACATCAGAATAACCATCATCACCGTGCCAAAAATCGCCGGAAAAACACCCCCTTCCGTGTTGGCCTCACGAGGATCATCCAGGATAAACTCACCCACCTTGTCAACGTAAAATCCAACCTTCTCTGCCAATGACAGGGTATTAGGCTGATAAACACGGACGACCTTACTGATAGGCTGTTCCAGCATTTTCCCATCAATGGTTCTGGCAACAAAACTGTCCCGATGAAAAGCACGGTAAAGATCACCCAGCTGCGATTCCAGCTTCTGATACGCCAGGTTCAGCAACTTTCGCTCAGCCTGAATCTCTGTCTGACCAACCGGATCAATGTTGCCACTCATTTCCAGCCGACGTTCAGCCAGCCGTAGCTGTTCCATTGCGGCATTAACCGAGCCAATATCGTATTTCTCTATCTGGTAGATGGCGTCATAAATGTCCAGAGCCCGGGCCAGACGCTTGTTAAACACCCTGTAGACCGATTCACCACTGGCAATAGTGGCTCCGTCTTCCTGAACGGACTCAAGGAATCCATAGAAGTTGCCCCACTCACGGCGCTCAAGCACTATGAGCTCTTTGGGATAACGGCGATTGCTCAACCACTCATCCACGATCCAGACAAAATCAACGCCACTGAGATCCCGGTTGCCCTGCTTTATCAGGTCACGGGTATACCATTCACGATCACCGGAGATCTCAAGGCCTGCTGCTGCAAGACGGGTTGCCGGCACTTCCTCACTGTCGGTAATTTCACCGGCAATGGTTCTGATGGTCTGCCCCGGTGGCTGATACTCCGCCACCATTACCTGCCCGGGCCAGAAATGACCCAGCCCACGAACAGCAATCAGCCCCAACAACCCAATAACCATAATCAGGCTGATGGCCACAGCACCGGCATTAAGCCAGACCCAGGGAGAACCACTTTTAATCCATGCTCCAACAGAGCGCTTTCTGGAATCTTGAAGGGTTTTATTCATGGTAATTTCTTTCCCTTACAAGGAGCTGTATTTCTTACGGAGCCGATGGCGAACAATCTCCGCTGCCGTGTTCACCACAAAGGTAAACAGGAACAACACCAGCGCCGCCAGAAAGAGGACCCGATAATGACTGCTACCCACCTCTGTCTCAGGCATTTCAACAGCAATATTGGCTGCCAGTGTCCGCATCCCTTCGAAAATATTGGCATCCATAATGGGCGTATTCCCCGTCGCCATCAGGACAATCATGGTTTCACCCACAGCCCGTCCCATACCAATCATCAGTGCCGAGAAAATACCCGGGCTGGCCGTCAGCAGTACTACCCGGGTAAGGGTCTGCCATGGGGTTGCTCCCAAAGCCAGAGACCCATAGGTCAGATGCCTCGGCACACTGAAAATAGCGTCTTCGGCAATGGAAAAAATGGTTGGGATCACGGCAAAGCCCATGGCCAGCCCCACCACCAGCGCATTACGCTGGTCATAAGGAATACCCAGCTCCGACGTCAGCCAGGCGCTCATATCGCCACCAAAAAACCAAAGCTCCAGACTGGAACCGAGTAACATGGCAAGGGCACCACTGACCAGTACCACAGGTACCAGCAACCCGGCCTGCAGGCCATCAGGAACCCGATGACGAATACGGGAAGGCAGACTATCCCAGCCAAACGCAAAAAGCAGAATGCCCACAGGGATAAACAGCAGCAGCGCAAAAATACCCGCCAGCTGATTCTCAATCAGGGGAGCCAGCCAGAGACCGGCGAGGAAACCCAGAATGACGGTTGGCAGCGCTTCCATCAATTCAATAACGGGCTTTACCTTCCTGCGCATGGCCGGTGCCATAAAGTAAGCGGTATAAATGGCCGCACAAATAGCCAGAGGCGCAGCCAGCAGCATGGCATAAAAAGCCGCTTTGAGCGTGCCAAAGGAGAGCGGCATTAAACTCAGCTTGGGCTCAAAATCATTATTGGAGGCTGAGGACTGCCATACATAATCGGGCTGGCTGTAAGACTCATACCAGACCTTTCCCCAAAGGGCAGACCAGGAAATCTCCGGATGCTCATTAGCAATATTGAGAAAACGGGTTTCTCCCCCGCTTTCCAGAATCAGATAATTTCCCCTGGGGGCTATCGCCATCTGATCAATCCGGCCATCAGAAAGAGGCTCCACCAGCAGGGAACGATTGGCTGTGGTGTAAAACAGTCCAACCTGACCATTAACATCTGAGGCCAGGAACCCCTTGCGACGATGCTCCGGAACAATCGTATCAACAGGGTCATTCCCAATACTGAAGGAGCGGATATTCTTCAGATTCAGGTTGTCGTTCTCACGAACCATAAACCATTGGGCAATGGTTCCTTTCGAGTCACCCACCAGCAGGGAAACACCACCCAAAAGAAACTGCAGGTCAGTTACCTCAGTACCGGGAGTCGTCAAGTCAACCGTCTCATGAATAAATGGACGATCAATATCACGGATATCAATAACCGTCAGCTGGCTGTTACCACTGAGGACATAGAGCCAGGACTGCTCCGGATCAATAAGCAGCCTGCGAACATTCAACTCACTATCAGCAGAAAGCTCGCTGATAACCGGCAGCCTGACCGACTGCTGCTCAATGGTGACGGATTCCGTAAGAAAATCCTCTTCCTTATTGAAAGCATTCATCACCAGCTGGTTATTGATACTGGCAACCACCAGCAGTTTTTCTTCACCATCACTGATCGCCAGCCGGGAGACCGGGGCTGATACACTGCTAAATGCAACAGGCTGATTGTCATAAGGATAACTGATCTCCGGCGTAATCTTCCGCCGGTCATCAGGCCAGGTGATTTTATAATCCTGCTTGAAAACAATAATCTCACCATTGGTCAGACCTGCCGCCATCAGACCGGAGTCGGCAGCATCGTTAACCACCTGAACGACTTCACTGCCTGCAGGTACCGGTAATGACTCATTCTTCAGCCACTCCCCGGATTGTGTAGCAAAAAAACGCAGGCTCCCTGAAGCGTCTGCCTTCATGGCTATTTCGGCCTGCTCTTCTACAGACAGGAACAACGGTGTGTTGTTCTCGTTAGCCGAGACAATCGAGGTCGAATACGAGGAGACCGGCGTTATTTCAGCGCTTTTAAAAAGCGGCAATACTTCATAAAGCAGGTAAAAGAAAATCAGCAGGATCGCTAAAATCACACCAAGCCCACCGGAAGCAACTCCCCAGCGGGCCATACGATCTTTTAAAAAACGCAGGGAACGATATTTTTTTAATGCCGGCGTATTGAAATCAATACCCGGGCTGTTATCTATCGATTTTTGATACATAGCGCAAGCCGGATTAAATCATGGAAATAACATATAAGATCAATATGACAGTAAGATGACATGGGAAAAAATCATTGCCTGAGTAGACAGATCATTGTAATTTAACTTGTGCTACGGACTGTGGTGAGTACAAAATTCAGTACTCGCAGATCCTGTTGTAAGAGCATAATGATCAGAGACAATAATGATGCTACTCAGAAAAATTATATCACCGCAAAATACTGATGCCCGAACAGAACCGCGCAACTCTGCCCTTTCTACCATCCCGTCTCTGCATTCCCATCGACACCACCATTGATCTAAACAGCGCCGGAACAATAGACGACCATAACTGAACATATTTATTTTTGTCGCCAGAGCTTCTAGCCTCAAGATGGATATAATATTATTTCTACTTGGAATAAATGCTCTTAAGGCAATACTAATCGCCGGATGCGAGTGCGCTCAATGAGTTCTGACAGTTAAGCTGTGGATTGAAGCATCGTAAACCACTGTTAATGAAAAAGAGCAACAAAACTGGATTTTTATGAACGCTGTCATTTTGGCTGTTGCCATCATGCTGACCTTGAGTGTCTTGCGTGTAAATGTTGTACTCGCGCTTTTTCTCGGTGCGATTGGTGGTGGACTTGCGGGTGGGCTGGGCTTTGAAACAACACTCGCTGCTTTTACCGAAGGATTGGGGGGCGGTGCCACCATCGCCATCAGTTACGCTATGCTGGGTGCCTTTGCCATGGCCATATCAGCATCCGGAATTCCCCAGTGGCTGGCAGACCGTATTATTCAGCGGGTAGCCAGAACCCACAAAACAGCGGGTATCCGGATTTCCATTCTGGGAAGTCTTTTGCTGATGGCATTTGCTTCTCAAAACCTGGTGCCGGTACACATTGCTTTTATACCCATTCTTATCCCCCCCCTTCTGGGTGTATTCAGTTTCCTGCAACTTGATCGCCGGGCTGTAGCGAGCACTCTGTCATTTGGTTTGATCGCAACTTATCTGCTTGTGCCTATTGGCTTCGGTAATATCTACCTGACCCAGATTCTGGCCGGAAATCTCATCGAGAATGGCTTGAACATTGATCCTGACCTGATGCCATTGGCCATGGCATTGCCAGTGTTCGGTATGTTTTTGGGCCTTTTGGTGGCTGTTTTCTGGACTTACCGGAAACCCCGTCACTACCACATTGAAGAGAGTGCCCTGGAAACCGCTGGAGAGAACCAGCAATCCATGAAACCCAAAGCCGTATTGATAACACTGGTCTCTATTGCTATCGCGCTGGGTGTTCAGCTTTTCACTGACTCCATGGCCCTGGGTGCAGCAACCGGCTTCATGATGATGATGCTGGGCGGTATTGTGCACTGGCGGGAAGCAGATGATGTTTTTGCCCAGGGTGTAAGAATGATGGCACTTTGTGGCTTCATCATGATCTCTGCATCCGGCTTTGCAGAAGTACTCAGGGCAACCGGAGACATCCCGGCCCTGGTCTCCATGGTTGAGGAATTGGTTTTTGGCAGCAAGCCCCTGGCAGCATTGCTGATGCTGTTCGTTGGATTGTTGATCACTATGGGCATCGGCTCTTCATTCTCGACGATTCCCATTATTGCTACGCTCTTTGTCCCATTAGCACTGGCTCTCGGCTTTTCACCTCTGGCAACCGCCGCTATCGTTGGCGCATCCGGTGCGCTTGGCGATGCAGGCTCTCCAGCCTCCGACTCCACCATTGGCCCTACTGCGGGACTTAATGTAGACGGCCAGCACGACCATATTCGTGACACCGTGATTCCCACCTTCTTACACTTCAATTTCCCCATGATCCTGTTTGCCTGGATCGCGGCGATGATTCTGTAACCAAAAAAAGGGCTGATAAATCAGCCCTTTTTTTATTCACGAAAATACTACTTACTGGCGACTGTCGTATTATCAAGCCCCAGTTGAGCCAGATACTTGTCAACAACCTTGCCCGGCAGTGGAATATAACCATCCTTAACCACAACTTCCTGTCCCTGTCTGGAAAGAACCAGCTTAACGAACTCACGCTCAAGTGGAGACAGTGGCTTATTTGGCTGCTTGTTCACATAGACATAGAGGAAGCGAGACATAGGGTAACTGCCATCAACCGCATTCAGAGGAGTCGCCTCAACAAATGCCAGTCCCTCTTTCCTGGCAAGGGCAACTGTTCTTACACTGGAGGTTTTATAACCAATACCAGAATATCCAATGCCATTCAGGGAGGCAGAAACAGACTGTACGACAGAAGCTGAACCTGGTTGCTCGTTCACAGTGTTCTTGAAATCACCCTTGCACAATGCTTTTTTCTTGAAGTAACCATAAGTTCCGGACACAGAATTACGGCCATAAAGCTGCACTGAGCGATTTTTCCAGGAGCCTTCAAGACCCACATCACCCCAGGTCTTCACCGCCTTGTCTCCACCACACTTGCGCGTGGATGAGAATATGGCATCCACTTCAGCCATGGTCAGACCTTTAATAGGGTTGTCTTTATTAACAAACACAGCCAGCGCATCAATAGCCACCGGAATAGCCGTTGGCTTGTAGCCATGTTTCTTCTCAAATGCTTCCAGCTCTTTGTCCTTCATCTTCCGGCTCATTGGGCCAAAATCAGACGTACTTTCCGCCAGGGCAGGCGGTGCGGTAGAAGAACCTGCAGCCTGAATCTGAACATTAACGTTAGGGTAGATACGCTTAAAGTCTTCTGCCCACAGGGTCATCAGATTAGCCAGAGTGTCTGAGCCAACGCTGGACAGGTTGCCGGAAACACCACTGGACTTCTGATACGTTGGCAGAGAGGAATCCAACTGGCTGGCCATTGCACTACCAGCACCAGCAGCAGCAGTAAAAGCTGCGGTAGCAGATACTGCCAGCACTAATTTAAAAGCAGTCATGAGTTTTGTTATTTTCATATTTTTCTCTCCAGGCAATGCACGCCTTTTTTAATTTGCAGCTCTCGGCTATCAATGATTGATTAGAGGCGTGAGCCTCCTTACTTAACGTCTGGAATCTCAATATAGAGCCTGAATATGACAATTCTATGAATGCAGAATAATTTCTTAGCAAGCTCTCATACTGTCATAATCCAAATTGATCCTCAGCCTCTGGCAAGCCTATAATGACATCGCTCAAAGTCTGCTGATGACCACCGCCACCAAACCTTTACCTTACTAATCCAGCATTCAAAAAAGTATGAGTCAGAAGCAGCGTTAAGCAGATAGAAAGCCAATAAAAACGATAATAACAAGCAGCCAGTGCCCTTATTCTGGCTGCCAGGGGAAGACAGTATGAATCCCGCATGGAAGCGTATCGCAGCAGCAGTCACTGCCATTGACCATTTCACAGAACGAACAGGAAGATTGATCAGCTGGCTGACGCTATTACTGGTTTTCGTCGTCTGCTCCGTTGTCGTACTTCGATATCTGTTAAACATTGGCTCCATTGCCATGCAGGAATCGGCCATGTACCTGCATGCCATGGTCTTTCTGGGCGCCACTGCCTACACACTGAAACATAATGGCCATGTCAGGGTTGATGTTTTTTATCGGACTATGAGCCCCCGGCGACAAGCGCTGGTTAACAGCCTCGGCACCCTTTTTATGCTCATCCCTGTCTGCCTGTTTATCGGATTCATGAGCTGGGAGTACGTTACCCGCTCCTGGCAGATTCTGGAGCAATCTGCGAACCCCGGCGGCTTGCCTTTTATCTATCTGTTAAAAAGTCTTCTGCTGGTGATGGTGTGCACCCTCCTGTTACAGGGCCTGGCTGAATTACTTCGCTCACTGATGATTCTGGCAGGCATCGAGAACCGTCAGGAGGTCAGTGCATAATGGACATGATTCCTTTTCTGATGTTCGCGACGGTCTGTGTTGTATTGCTGGCCGGTTATCCTGTGGCTTTTTCTCTGGCTGGCACAGCCCTGTTGTTTGCTGGTGCCGGTTCACTGTTCGGTGCTTTTGATCTTTCCCTGATGTATGCCCTGCCGAGTCGCATGTTTGGCATTATCACCAACCAGACACTGATTGCAGTTCCTTTGTTTGTCTTTATGGGCGTGATGCTGGAAAAATCAAAAGTAGCCGAAAGCCTGCTTGAAAGCATGGCGCAACTGTTTGGCAAAACCCGTGGAGGCCTCGGTTTATCAGTTATTGTCGTCGGTATGTTACTGGCAGCCAGTACTGGAATAGTGGGCGCTACCGTCGTCACTATGGGGCTGCTATCGTTACCAACCATGTTACGTCGTGGCTATTCACCCGCACTGGCGACCGGTGTTATCTGCGCCACAGGCAGCCTGGGCCAGATTATTCCTCCATCAATCGCACTGGTATTACTGGGTGATGTACTTTCCAGTGCTTATCAGCAATCTCAAATCAAGATGGGTATTTTTTCCCCTGATACGGTTTCTGTGGGTGATTTGTTTGTTGGTGCGATTATTCCTGGCTTACTGCTGGTTCTTTCCTATGTCGTCTATCTGCTTATCATCGCTCGTCTGAGACCTGATATTGCCCCTGCACTGACCGATGAAGACCTTCAGGAGATGAGCAATGAGAACCCTCTATGGCTAAACCTTCTACCGCCATTGCTGCTGATTGCTGCAGTACTGGGGTCTATTCTGGTGGGAGCAGCAACACCAACAGAGGCTGCCAGTGTTGGTGCGGTTGGTGCCATTTTTCTGGCCACCCTGCGCAGGCAGCTCTCTATTAAAACCATGGGCGAAGTGGTTAGATCAACGACACAAGTCACCTGCATGGTCTTCCTGATTCTTATTGGTGCGTCAATCTTCTCACTGGTCTTCCGTGGTTTTAATGGGGAAGAGCTTATCCACAGCTACTTTGAAGCCATGCCCGGTGGCGTATTTACCGCGGTACTGATTGTTATGCTGGTGATGTTTCTGCTGGGCTTTATTCTCGACTTTATCGAGATAACCTTCGTAGTGGTGCCTATGGTTGCGCCGGTGCTTCTGGCTATGGGACTCGACCCGGTATGGCTGGGCATTATGATTGCGGTAAACCTGCAGACCTCATTCCTGACACCACCTTTCGGCTTTGCCCTGTTCTATCTCCGTGGTGTTGCACCACCGGAAGTGGCTACATCTGACATATACAAAGGGGTGATTCCTTTCATTATCATCCAGCTGCTGGTGCTATGTGCCCTGGCTCTATGGCCTGAACTGGTAACCTGGTTGCCGGATAAAATTTATGGCTGATTAAATCAACTTTAAACACAAGGGCTGAGCGAAGCTCAACCCTTGTTCGTTATTTTCTCTTTGGTGAAGACTGCCTCTTACCTCTCTTCGCCTTTGTTGCTGCTCCATCCTGTTTCTTCTTGTTCGTCGTGCCAGTGACCTTCTCTCTAAAGCTCTTTATCCATTGTTTTTCTGCATCAGCCCGAAGCGTATGTACTAGCTATGATTGGTTCATCAAACAAAACCAACTGTTCGCTCGGTCAGCTTATACGAAAGCAAACTTCCACCTACTTATGCCTTCCTTTACTACCTGCCTCTCGAATGGCGCTGGTTAGCTGGCTATTCTCCTGAAAGCTAACACGCTGATATTACCTGAGGCCGTTCGTACAAAGCCGAAGGGAGAGGAGAGGAAAGCCAGACAGGAACCTGTCTGGCATAGAGGTGTTAAGCGATACTGGCTTTCAGTGCCTGATCAATATCCGCGATAATATCGTCGATATGTTCAATACCGATAGACAGCCTGACCATATCTTCAGAAACACCTGCTAACTCAAGCTCTTGAGGATTAAGCTGACGGTGGGTAGTCGATGCCGGGTGACAAGCCAGAGACTTGGCATCACCAATATTTACCAGTCGCAGAATCATCTGCAGGGCATCAATGAATCGAGCACCCGCTTCTTTACCACCTTTAATGCCAAAACTTACAATCCCGGAAGCCTTACCACTGGTGATTTTAGCAGCAGTTGCTCGATAGGGGCTGTCATCCAGGGCTGCATAATTCACCCAGCTCACCAGTGGGTGATCCTGCAGAAAAGCGGCTGCCTTTTCAGCATTCTTACAATGCCTTTCCATCCGAAGCGCCAGGGTTTCCAGCCCCTGCATTAACTGAAATGCACTCTGTGCGGCCAGTGCTCCACCGGTATTTCTTAATGGCACCACTCTGGCTCGACCAATGTAGGCGGCCTCTCCCAGTGCTTCGGTATAAACGACACCATGATAGGATGGGTCCGGCTCATTAAGAATGGCAAAGCGCTCTTTATTTCCTGCCCAGTCAAACTTACCACTGTCGATAATGACACCACCCAGCGTTGTACCATGACCACCCACATATTTGGTCAGTGAGTGCACAACAATGTCAGCACCGTGTTCAATTGGACGACACAGTATTGGTGTTGCAACCGTGTTATCGACGATGAGTGGCACACCATGTCTGTGAGCGAGTTCTGCCAGTTTCTGCAGATCAACAATATTTCCTGCAGGATTACCAATGGACTCACAGAAAACCGCACGGGTGTTTTCATCAATCAACGCTTCCATTTCCTCATAATCATCATGGGAAGCAAAGCGTACATTGATACCCTGACGGGGAAAGGTATGGGCAAACAGGTTATAAGTTCCACCGTACAGCTGGCTGGTTGATACAATGTTGCTACCGGCATCAGCAATGGTCTGAATAGCATAAGTAATAGCCATCATGCCAGACGCCACTGTTAATGCGCCAATTCCCCCTTCCAGGGCAGCCAGCCTGGCTTCCAGCACAGCATTGGTTGGATTCATGATCCGCGAGTAAATATTACCCGGGACCTTCAGATCAAAAAGATCAGCACCGTGCTGAGTATCATCAAAGGTGTAAGATACCGTCTGATAAATTGGGGTTGTGGCAGCATGGGTCGTTGGATCACCCTCATAACCTGCATGCAGAGCAATGGTTTCCGGCTTCATGGTGTCTCCTTATGGGCAGTTTTTTATCACTTATTATCCGTGAGGCGTGCACATCATACACTGAGAGTTTCATTCCATAAAAAGCGTTAATGCCATAACATTCACGAAATTGGTTGTGCTTAAATAATGGGTTTACTCTACGCCTGAGAAACTTCAGGCGGGACACCTTATACAATGGACTCTTCCACTGGTTACCACAGACTATGCTATTAAAAATTTTTCGTAATGTGTTGGGCTATGGCATCGCTACCGTAGATGTAATCACACGACCTAAAGCCATTAAGCGATCACCAGAACAACAAGCTGCTGTAGACGCGCAAACAACAACTATGGCCCTGTATCAGTTTATGGCTTGCCCATTCTGTATTAAAACCCGCAGAGCCATTCATAAACTGGGGCTGAATATTCAAACCCGGGATGCCATGAAGGATGGTCAGGATCGCAATGAGTTACAACAGATGGGCGGCAAAGTTAAGGTACCCTGCCTGCGTATTCAGGAAGAGGGAAAGGACGATACCTGGATGTATGAGTCCGGCGATATTATCCAGTATCTGCAACAGCGATTTGGCTGA
>NZ_JAVRMB020000071.1:0-7081 GCF_031844845.1 Endozoicomonas sp. | reverse complement strand
TGGTGTCGGGGGAGGGCTTTTGTTCTTCCTGATAAATAGGCGGATGGCTACCCTTATCGTTAGAATTATCGGTTTTCTCAACTGGGTAAGTTGATCCTTTCAGGGAGTTTTTAGCCGTCAGCTCAGGGTTGTCTTTGATTGCCAGATGTTCGGATTTGGCTGGAATAACTGCATATTCTGAATTTGATGCTGTGCTTTCATTGAGCTGTAGAGGCTTGGCAGGCTGATTCGTCAGCTGATTTTGCATAGTAGTTGTTACTTTGTTGGCTGGTTGTTTTTTGGACTTTTTGGATCTATCTTGTTTTTTTGTTTTTTTTGTTTTTTTTGAAGTTGAGAAAGAGACGCTATCAAGTTCTCTTATGGTGACGATAGGGCAGGGCCGATTCCATTCCTGCAGTTCCTTCAATTCCTTAATGAAATCCTTGAATTCAGAATTATTTGAGTTTTCATCGTCAGAGTATAAGGTAGTTGCCTCGTCAGCTATCGCAGAGGCGCTGCCTATGTCATTAGCAGCATCTGTCTCAAATATTTTAAAATCCGACATTTTGTTAATCAAGTCTTCGCTGGGGGAATCAAAATCTGTCTTTTTGTTTTTAAATTTAATCATCTCTGCCGCAGGTATAGAAATTTTTGGTGAAGGTTTTCTGGCAGTGGACGTAGTCTGGTTAATCTCTGGAGAAAGGGGGGGCGTCGGCTTCTTGATTTTTGATGTATGGGCTACTTTGCCAGGCTGGAGCTGTTTTTCAAATTTGTTTTTGAGTATTCGAAGCATGTTTTCATTTTGGCAGCTAAGGGCGATGTCAATAGGCGTCATCCCATTTTTGTTTTTAGCCGTAAGAAGCTCAGGTTCATTTTTTAAGACATGACAGGCGCTAAAAATAAATGGCGTTTTTGCCAGGTAATGCAGTATGTTGTTTTTTAAATGTTTGTCTTCTGGTTCAGGAAAAATGGCACTCTGACTTTCGAGATATTCACGTACTTCTTTTTTTCGTGACTCTATGCCAGCTATCAGTGGGCAGATTTTGATGCCCTGATGGTCATCTCTTATGCTCTCTAACCAATAATTAAAATTATGTGATTCTTTCTTATAGTGTTTTAGTGTGTCCAGATCACCCTGAAGACAGGTTTCCACCAGTTGCAGGTAAGTGGTAGGGTGATAAATAGTTTGTGCGTCTCTTTTGGTGCGGTTAACACTGATCCAGTTCCTGTTAATAGCTATATCAATGCTTCTTTCGAAAAACGAGTTTATGGTCTGTTGGTATTGACCTTTATCCCGTGTATCCGTGGGGGTCGGTATACAACTTAAATGCATAGGTCCGGAGCTTAAAAGTGCCAGGCAAACTCTTCGAGAGCAAAAAATGTAATCGCGTTCTTCATCCGGTTTATTGGCTGATTGTTGATTATATGGATTTCCCCGAAAAGATGATGTTACCGGTGGTTTCATTGCTTTACTTGGGCTCGATATTTATTGTCTTTAAAAACACCTGACTTTTATTAAATGAAAAGCCCCGGCTCACGAGGCTTGATTATAGGTCTGATGGCCTATGATAGGTTAATAGAAAATACTCAATGAAGGTCCGGTAATCACATTCCAGTCGATAATCACCTCTCTTTTGGCAATCCTGAACTCACCATTCTCAACCCGCAGCACATCCTTTCTCTGTGCGGTAAAGGTGTGATTATCCTTCTGATGGCGGCTCCAGGTAATCATCGTATTGCTGAAGGTCTCGTAGCAGCCCTCCTGGTCAGAAGGCAGAACCTCCACATTACTGATAAAACGGCGGGTTCTGGCGGGCGGGTTGTCGGTCCAGGAATTCAGTTTGAACGCTCTCATTACGCGCAGTGAGAGAATGAAAAAGTTCTCATCCCTGAAATCCGGTGCAAGGCCCTGACTAAGCTCCTGCTCCACACTGAGAAATGCCTCTGTGTCTTTTTTCTTTGGGTCGGGCTGTGGAATAAAGCGCACAGGGATCCGGTATTTAATGTCAGTGGTCACCAGTTTCAGCCATTGCTGATATTCCCGGTTGTCCAGCATTCGGGCTTCCCGGTAATAAAATTGCTCAACATCTGAGATCAGGTCGCGGGTAATATCGGTCATTATTTGATCTCCAGCCTGGTAGTGGCTTCCTGCTGCTCACGAACGCCCTGTTTCAGACGCTGTTGCCACTCCAGGTAAAACTGGCGGGCGTAATGCTCGTTGAAACAACCACCCACTTTGCCGGGTATTTCCGGATGATCCTGTTCTTCACCCAGGCCAAGGCCGTAGTAATAGGTTCGGTCATCGGCATAATCAATATTGCTGCCCGCGTATTGCTGTGACCAGGCCTCGGCATCTTCACATTCCAACAGGCCGCCGGGACCAAACATCATGGTGTAGTTGATCTTCAGTTTTTCTTTGATGTGTTCTGGCGCATTCTTTTCCACTACCAGCCAGGACCAGTATTCAATCTGGCCAGGGCCACGGGGATGGCTGGTTCGCAGGGTCATGTTAGGCCACAGGAATGAAAAGTTTGGAAAGACGCTGTAACACAATGGCTTCAGTCTTGAACGTAGCTCGCCAAGGCGTTCGCTGACTTTCTTATGGCTTTCTCTCAGGTATTGATTGACCTCCGGATCCATACCGGCAACACCATCCATACCAAACATGCACATTTCATCGGGCGAGCCTTCAGGCATTAATCTTACGGAAAGACCATGCCCGGGTTTTGGTACCACATTCAATGCCGTATCTTCCAGCTCCTGAACCTGGGGGGTACCCTGAAGAATAGAGCCGTGCAGGTAGGGGCCATGACCGATATCGCCCAGCTGGTTCTCTACTGGCAGCTTCCAGTTGCAGTTAATGATCCATTTGTGCGGGCTGCCTATGACCTCAACACCACCGTCAAAACGATCAAACATGCAGTCCAGGTACCAGGCCATTTCTCCCAGGTAGTCGGTCAGAGGTTCAACATTTTTGTCCATACAGGCAAAGATAAGACCTTTGTAGGTTTCAACCCTGGGAACACGCTTAAGGCCAAGCTCTGACTTGTCGGGTTTGTTGCCGACTTTGCGTTCCTGCGGAATGGAAACCAGGTCGCCTTTATTATTAAAAGTCCAGCTGTGGTACGGGCATATAAAACGACGAGTGTTGCCTTCATCCGCCCGGCAAACCGGAACACCCCGGTGGCTGCAGCTATTGATGGTGACATAAATTTCCTGATCACCGGCCCGGGAGATAATAACCGGCGTTTCGGCGATAAAGCTGGTGATAAAATCACCGACTTTTTGAATCTGGCTTTCATGACCCATGTAGATCCAGGTTTTGCTGAAAATATGTTGTTTTTCCAGCTCGTAAATGGCGGGGTCGGTAAATATTTTACGGTGAACATGGCTGCCATCATCGCTGACCAGCTTGTCCAGTGGTAAGTCCATCGACATGGGGTGTTCCTTTCTCGTTCTTATTAAGAGTTATTGAGATTCTGCTGATTCGCGGTAAAAGTTATCACAGATTAACTTTTTATCAATGGGCTGGTTGAAAAAAAGTTAATTATTGATAACATTTGTCACATCAATGGGATGGTGGCAGGTAAAATAATGACCAAGGGTGAGCGTACGGCCCAGAAAATTCTTGATGTTTCCGAGCGGTTATTTGCCCGCAATGGATTCAGTGGTACCAGTCTCAGGGAAGTGGCTGCGGAAGTGGGTATACGTGAGCCTGGTCTTTATCGACATTTTAAAAGCAAGGAGGCGTTGTATCAGCAGGTCTTGGAAAGGGCATTAAGGCCGTTGGCGGATACTATGGATGAGTTGTTGTCCCTTGAAGTTGATTTTAATAAGGGAGGGATTGATAAAAGCCAGGTGCAGGAACTGCCTGCGGTTATGTTTCGGTTACTGGCCCGCGCTCCCGATGTGGTTGTGCTTTTGCAGCGTGCGCTCTCGGCAGAACCCCGGCTTGAGGGCTCTGGCAGTGTCTGGCTGGATCGCTGGCTGTCCGGTCTGGTGGTTCGGGGGCAGCAGCTGTTTCGCCATCTGAATATTAAAAAGGATGCCACGGACCTGGAGGTTGGTTTGATGATTATCAACCTGTTTAACCTTTGCCTTGGTTATTTTTCTTCGGCCAGATTGTTGGAGCAGATATCGGGGGAGGCTGCGTTTTCGCAACCTTGTCTGGATCAGCAGGCAGAGCTTCTGAGTCAGATAGCCAATGTTATTCTTGCGAGCCTGACTGGTGTTGCTGACGGATAAAGCAGGGGAGTAACTATGAGGCAGGGGTTGGCCTTGTTCTGAACGGCTATTCCAGGCAATGACGATACTGAATTATCTTGCAGGACTGATTTTATTTAATAAAAAAATACAATGCGTACAGTTTTCTTTATTCTTTTTTGGTAACTTTACCACCGCAATCCCAGTATTTTATCGTCTTACCGGACGATAATGAGGATAAAAAAAGAATAAATTATGACGCAGAGTATCCAGAATATCCAAATCGAAGACTTCAGTCGTCTGGTCAAAGCACTTTACCAGGGAGTACTTGAGACAGTGCCCTGGACAGGTTTTCTCGATCGCCTGCAGCAACAACTGACGGCTAACTATGTCACGATTGTAATCAGCCCCCCTACCGATCACCACGATGGTTTGTTCCTGACAACCGGCTCAACCGGCAAAGAGTTTGTAGCCTCTTATAATAGCCATTTTTACGCCATGGACCCGTTTGTCGATCTACCCTGCGCTCAGGTCTATAGTCTGGATGAATTTATTTCAGGAAATGAGCGTTTAACATCGGAATACTGTCGTCAGTTTCTTGAGCCGATGGATGTCTTCCATGTGCTGGGTGTCGATATCAGTACAGATAGTGGTGCTAAATACAGTTTGCGCATCAGTCGGGGCAGGGACGGTTCTGCTTTTAAAGAGAGTGATAAAGTGCTGGTTCAATTTCTGGTGCCTCATCTGCAGGAGGCCATTGAACTGCATACTCAGCTGGGACGTATTGAAACCGAACGGAACCTGTATGCGGGTGCCGTTAATCAGCTGGCAGTTGGTACCATTATTCTTGATGAAGAAGCCAAAGTGCTGCAGAGCAATCAGGTGGCCAGTGACCTTTTGAAAGAGAAGGATGGTATTGAGCTGATTGGTGGTTCTCTTCAGGTGGGCAGTACTCGTGATACCCGACGTTTGAAGGATCTGATCCGGGACGTACTGGCTGCCCAGAATGATAATCAGCCATCGGTGGTCGAAGCGCTCAGAGTTCAGCGGCCTTCAGGGAAAAGTGATTTAGGGATTGTGGTCCGCTCGGTACCGCCATCTCAGTGGTCAAAAGCCAGGCATTCACCCTCCGTCGTATTGTTTGTGGGTGACCCGGACCAGCATTCCCAGGCTCCCAGGGATATTGTCAAAACGTTGTTTGATTTGACGCCAGCAGAAGCACAGCTGGCAATGATTCTGGCTAATGGACTGACACTGGATGAAACGGCAGAGGAGCTGGGTATCAGCCGAAACACGGCAAGAGCACACCTTCGTTCAATTTTTTCAAAAACAGGCGTGACCCGTCAGACGATGCTGGTGCGTTTGATCTTGAAAAGTGTTGCTACTCTGGGGTAGCAGCGTCGTCGCCTGGAGTATTAGCTTGTTCAATAAAAGCGCAATTTGGATCTTCATCAATAGCTATGTCGAAATCTGTTTTATAGTCAGGAATAGGGTTATGTGATGTGCAAATTCTATCGATTAGCTTGAGTTCCATGTTGTTGGGGTTTAGGTTCGGTGTTTTTGCGGATTCGCTGATTGTTTCAGATTTAATAGTGCGGTTTTTGAATTGTGGTTGAGTGCCTGATGGATTGCCTGATGGATTGCCTGAGGCTTGATATTTCTCTGAGTTTTTGTCGAGAAAACGACTATTCTTCGGTGGTGGGTGATTGGTGATGCACACTTTATCTGGTTTCATATCAGGAATGTTGGACTCTCTGTATTCAGATAGGTTCCCTAAAAAAGCCTTGTCGTGATTTACCCTCGTTCCCATGCTCTGCGTGGGAATGCATACGGAGCTGGCCGTATGTCGCAGGGCTTTCTGATTGTTAGTAGAAAGGGTGAGAGCAAGGGACAACCTCAGGCTCTCCGTGTGTGTCGGAGCTCCACGCTGGTTGTTTCATTTGTGGAGGGTTCGGTATGCGTTCCCACGCGGAGCGTGGGAACGAGGGGAAAGTTACTCGTTATCTGATGGCCGATTTTGTTATTGTTTGTTTACTCGCTTTAATCTTAAGGTACGGCCATTATTCCAGAGTTTTTTTCCGGCTCATGGCTGTTTAAATCTCTGGAATTCGTGACCCAAAAACAACTATAAAAAAGAAGCGTTGTGACAATGGATATAACAAGCCGTAAATCCCTTCTTGGGAAAGTCTTTCGTTCCACTGCTTTATGCTGTAAACGTTCCCGGAGTCTTGGCGTCAGTGCGCTTTTGATGGGCAGTCTTTTGACGGCCGGTCAGGCTGATGCGGCTAATCCGGCACCTCGCAATCCACATCTGGCAGATTCTACCAATCCTATTGGTCATACCACTTCCGCCCAGCAGGACTCAGTTCCTCAGCAGGGACCCGTTGGGCCAAGCAGAACCCTGGAAGATTTTGAACTGCAGTATCGTCCTGTTGGCCCTTTCCAGTTTGGTACCAGTATTTCCGGCGTTTATCTGGATGGTAAAAGAGTGCTCTGGAGTAATGGGGCCAATGGCGTATTCAAGGCAGAACACGACAGCTTCAATATTATTGATCGCTATACCGTAGAAGGAACAGCGTTCAGCCAGCCTGAAATTGAAAATGCCCTGGAAGAGCTGCGCTCAAGGGAAGGGCTTTCCGCCATGTATTTTTCCTTTAAGCAGGCGGATATGTTTAAGGAACTCTCCGGTGTTTACACTTTGCTGGATAATAATCACGACTACTATATTGGCGATAATGGCGGTCGTGGAATCACGGTTTATGGCGATGCTGAGCCCGGTGATTCGAACAGCAAAATTGTTAAAAAACGTCAGTGGTCAATGCCAGACTCAGTCAGTGGCCTGATGATTGGCATGAATATGACGTTTGATGGCTGGATTGTTTTTGCCACAGAGCATGGT
>NZ_JAVRMB020000070.1:0-5645 GCF_031844845.1 Endozoicomonas sp. | reverse complement strand
GGTATTCCCCTGCTAGTTAAAGGACGTGGAGCCAAGCGTAAGCCGGTAAAGGGCAAGCCCTCTACTGCAACTGGCAATGAAACGTCAAAAAAGAAGATAATGGCTGTTACTCCGGTAGCTGTCTTATTGGAAGCTCTGCCCTTTAGGCCCTAGGGGTCCTTTAGGGGTGAGTAGTTCACCTGCCACTTCGCTGTGACTGGCCGAACCGCCCAAAACAGATGGTCGACCATGAACTGGGAAAACCATCTCTGACACGCTATCAACAGGTTGAAAACCATCGCCCGGAGTTTGATCGCGTGTGCCTTAAGCCCGTAACTGGTCGCTCCCACCAGTTAAGAGTTCATTTAGCAGAACTTGGACACCCTATTCTTGGTTGTGAGTTTTATGCCCATACCGAGGCAAAACAGGTCAGTAACCGCCTGAACCTGCATGCGACAAAGCTCGTTTTTATCCACCCAGTAACCGGGGCAGCAATGATGTTCACATCTCCTCCCCCTTTTTAATATCTGGCAACGATTCCCAAACCATCAAATCAACCGCAACAATCTGGGTACTTAAGTACCCAGATTTCTGATCATAAGACGTCAAATATTCCTAACTAAGTGGTTAGTTTAATACTTTACGATAAATGCTACGGTATCTTCGACAGTCTGAAGACGGTGTGCGATCCGAGGAAAATATATTTTAAACCAGAGAGTTAAATATCAAGGAGTCTTCCGCAACACCTACCTGAGCATTACAGAACGAATAATTTAAAAGGAGTATCTGACATGTTTAATTATAAATTAATTCCACTACTGAAAGCTTTATGTTTATTGGTCATATTTTCTTCTACCGGTGTGTTTGCAGAACAAACCCGATCTAATGAATTGATCATGACTTTTATAAATGACAACATCCCTTTCATACGACTGATAAACATTAACTTCAAGATAAAAGATCATATAGAAACACAACCAAATACTTATGAAGGTGTTTCATCTGAAATAATGGATATCAATAAAGGAAAAATCACTGTAAATGTTGGTAGAAAGGGGAGCACCGCTGTTGCTAATAAATTTAATGACTGGGTAACCCACGAAGGCCGTAACGTATTTGGAAAAAAACCGGATAAGTTAAACTTTGCCGTTCAGGGGGATCTGGAATTAACTCTGGATGTATTCGGGAAGCAACAAACCGTTGTTTATCGTGACTTCGTAATTGCCCAGGGTCATACCGGGGCAGTTAATAACTGGTGGGCAGGCAGCCCCGGTTGCAAACATGGCGTTTATGTCTACAACCCTGACAGTCTTCCCAGGAAAAGTGGCCAACAGCGATCAATGACCTGTTTAGGCCAGATGCATATGCAATTTATGCGGTATCAATTTGATATGAACGGAATCTATATGATCCCAAGGGATGTTTTTTAACGTAACAAAATGCCGGTTACAGGAAATACTCTGGAGCCGGTAATAATAGCAATAGATTTTTTCGCTGCTGCCCAGAGACATTCCTGAGCAACTATTAGCTGCCGGGTCACTTTCATATCAGAAGCTAATTTCTGAAAAAAACCCATGAGGCTTCAGAAAGCTGACGATCAGAAGCATTAGCCAGAACCTCTTTATTGCTCAGCCTATTGAGAAGTTTTGCTGATGCCTGCTTAAAATCACTAAGCTCAGAACCTGCCAGGATCCTATTCGTTCGGAGCTGAGTTTTCATTGCATCAACAGGGCGACCATCCACATACATTTCGTAGTGAAGGTGTGGTCCTGTGGATAAACCCGTGTTACCGGATAAGCCGATAACGTCGCCACGACGCACCTGCTGGCCTGCCTTAACCTTTAACTGGCTCAGGTGCAGATACCGGGTAACATAACGCCGCCCGTGCTGAATCTCGATATAATTTCCGGCGGTGGGATGATTTACCACCGACTCAACAACAATACCATCAGCTGCCGTTATCACTGGTGTTCCCACGGAAACCGCCCAGTCCGTACCTTTATGCGGGCGAATCTGACCGACAATCGGGTGCTGCCTCGATAAGGCAAAACCAGAGCTCACTGAATACTCTTTCTCGAAAGGTAAACGCAAAAAGCTTCTTCCGAGCCGTTTTCCCTCCTGTGTGTAATAACCACCGTCACTATGGCGAATGGCCGTTAATGTTCTGCGCTGTTGATAGATCCACGCCGCCAGAATTCGAGGTTCATCAGCCAATCGGTCTCCCGACACTTTTTCCAGCAGAATATCAAAACGATCACCCCGGTGAATCTCCCGACTGAAGTCCAGCTGCCATTGAAAAATATTGGCAAATTCACTCATGACAGACAGTGACAATCCCGCCGCTTTTGCACTGGCATAAAAGCTATGCTGTATTTCCCCTCCGATACGGACGGTTTCCAGTAATTTCTTACTCCCGTTTGTCTGCACCGTAAGGGCATCATCTTCAATCTGGATGATTGTTGCAAACGACAGCACCTCACCAGAAGCCATTATCATTTCCGGCTTGATAATCTGATTATTATTGGGCAATGAAATGGGGTCTACCTGATCATCAGCGGAGGAAAGCAACGTGAAACTGAATAAAATTAAGAAGGATAAAAAGGTAACCTTTCCTGCTTTCCTGATAAACCCCATGAAGCTGACCTGTTGAAATTCGATTCAAAGAGTATCTCGTGATATGGGAAAGAGCCCTATGCTGACTTGCACTTAAACAACGATGGTCAGGAAATATCCCTGACATTCAAACGATAAAATCCGCTCAATTGGATACGGTATTTTCTTATTTAGAGGGGACTGTTACCAGATTCTGTCCACAGAGCCTGAAGTAAAAGGATTTTCATTTGATTCGTTCAGGATACCAACAGAGCTCATCGCATTGTTGGTACCACAAACGCTATTTAGACTTACTCAACACCCTGACTATGCAGATAGTCATCATAACTGCCATGGAAATCCACCAGGCCGGAATCTTTGATTTCAATAATCCGCGTTGCCAGCGAAGACACAAACTGTCGGTCATGGGAAACAAAAACCAATGTGCCGGGATAGTTTTCCAGCGCCAGGTTCAGGGATTCGATGGACTCCATATCCATATGGTTGGTGGGTTCATCCATCAGCAATATATTCGGTCGCTGCTGAATCAACTTGCCAAACAACATCCGACCCTGCTCACCACCGGAAATAACCCGAACGGATTTTTTCAGATCGCTCTGGGAGAACAGCATCCGACCCAGAACCCCACGAATCACCTGCTCATCATCCCCCGGATTCATCCACTCGCTCATCCAGTCGAACAGGTTCACGTCCCTATCAAAATCAGCACTGTGATTCTGGGCGTAATAACCAATGCTGGCGTTTTCTGACCATTGAACCGTTCCGCTACGTGGTGCCATCTTGCCAGCCAGCGTATGCAGCAGGGTTGTTTTACCGACACCATTCTGGCCGATAATGGCGATACGTTCACCCACCTCAACCATTAGATTAACTTTGTTAAACAGGTCATCCCCGTAGCCCTGACTCAGCTTTTCAACCACCAGCGCATTTCGAAACAGTTTCTTTTCCTGCTCAAAGCGGATGAAAGGGTTCTGACGGCTTGAAGGCTTGATCTCGGCTAATTGGATCTTATCAATCTGCTTTGCTCTGGAGGTCGCCTGTCTGGCCTTGGAAGCGTTGGCAGAGAATCGGCTAACAAAGGACTGAAGTTCGGCAATCTGGGCTTTCTTGCGGGCATTATCAGCCTGCATACGCTCTCGAACCTGCGTGGCCGCCGTCATGTATTCATCGTAATTACCAGGCATCACCTGCAGTCGGCCATAATCCAGATCCGCCATATGGGTGCAGACACTGTTCAGGAAGTGACGGTCGTGAGAGATGATAATCATGGTGCAGTCACGCTGCTTCAGAATATCTTCCAGCCAGCGGATAGCATTGATATCCAGGTTGTTGGTCGGCTCATCCAACAGCATGATTTCAGGATCTGCAAACAACACCTGAGCCAGCAGTACACGTAGCTTCCAGCCCGGAGCAACAGCGCCCATAAGGCCATAATGCTGTTCACCAGGGATATCCAGACCCAGCAATAATTCACCCGCACGGGCTTCTGCGGAGTAACCATCCATCTCGCCAAACTGAACTTCAAGGTTGGCAACCCGCATACCTTCTTCTTCAGTCATCTCAGCCTGGGCATAGATGGCATCGCGCTCTGCCTTCACTTTCCACAGCTCAGCATGCCCCATGATCACCGTATCAATCACGGTATAATTCTCGTAGGCGAACTGATCCTGACTCAGCTTGGCCATACGCTCATGACGATCTTTGCTGACCGTCCCGGACGAGGCTTCAAGCTCACCCCCAAGGATTTTCATCAGAGTTGACTTACCACAACCGTTGGCACCAATGAGTCCATAACGGTTACCATCGCCAAACTTGACGGATATATCCTCAAATAGGGGCTTGTCACCGAACTGCATGGTGATATTGGCTGTAGAAATCAAATTATTGTCCTGCTCTTTAGTCAACTTAATTAATCAGAAATTTCGACGCAGACTACAGTGACTATTCCTTTGAGCCAATAGGTAGTTTACAAATTCTGTTGGTATGGATTTCAGCGTAGCTCCAAACACCATGAATAAAAGGCTTATTAAAGCCTGCGGCATTGTCACTCAGGAAATATCGGCCAGCTCTGCTTGAATATCAACCTGAGGCCGTTAAACTCGGTGCCATTTAATGAAGCTGCCAATCCCAATGCCCATCAAACTCCGCTGCCCTATCTGTTATGAACCACTCTCCTCAGAAAAAAGAGGCGCTGCCTGTCAAAATAACCATCAGTTTGACCGGGCTCGTCAGGACTATCTAAACCTTTTACCCAGTCATAAAAAGCGAAGTAAAAGTCCTGGTGATGATCAGGTAATGGTCGACGCCAGGGCCCGCTTTTTAAATCATGGCCACTATCAACCAGTCGTCGATGTGTTGATCGATAAAATCAGTACTTTTAGCAATAAAACCAATCAGAATATTCTTGATGCCGGTTGTGGTGAAGGTTATTACACATCGGCAATAAAAAATCGGATTGAAGGCAGTGAGGTCTGCGGATTCGATATTGCCAAACCAGCCATTCTTGCCGCCAGCAAACGTAACAAAAATATTGAATGGCTGGTCGCCAGCGTCAGTGCGCTACCGTTGATGGATGGTCAGTTTGATACGGTTATCAGTATTTTTTCACGCACTGACTGGTCTGAATTCTCAAGAGTCCTGAAACCTGGCAGACATATCGTCATCCTGACACCCGGCAAGAATCACCTGCTGGCACTTCGCAACGCGATTTATGACGAAGTTCGCCCTTATCCGGAAGATAAACGCCTTCAGGATTTACCCGACGACTTTCATCTGCTGGAAAGCCAGACTGTCAGGGCAAACATGATGCTGGATTCTCCTCAAGCCATTATGGATCTGCTCACCATGACCCCTCACTACTGGCATGTAAATGTCGGCCAGAAACAGCAGCTGGAACAACTTGACCAGCTTGAGTGTGAACTGGAGATGCGCCTGTCTGTAATACAAAAAGTGTGAAGCAAAAAACAGTGACCCACTATAGGTAAAACTACTGCCTCACATCAATTTTACCAAGCTTTACTAATGGTATAACTGAGACATGGCCTGGTACATGG
>NZ_JAVRMB020000069.1:0-3141 GCF_031844845.1 Endozoicomonas sp. | reverse complement strand
CAGGAAGAATACTATGAGGCCACTGAAGCCAGTCGCCAGAAGTTGATTGAGTTTAAAAAGGAACTAAAAAACACTCAAGATTCAGTTGAGGAAGTTGGCGATAGTGCGGAAGAAGCCGGAGAGCAACAAACCGAAGCCTTTGAAGGTGGTGCTTCCATTGCTGCGGTTCTGGCCGGTCATTACAACGCCATAACCGCTGAGTTACAGGGTATGAGCAGTGCAGCCCATGATACTTTTATCGCCATGCAGAAAGGGGTTGGTGGTGTCGATACCAGCAAGCCAAAGGGTGATGTTGCAGAGCTAAAAAATGAACTGAAAGAAACCAGTTCGGAACTTGGCAGGCTGCGACACGCTGCAATGACTACGTTTGATGTGACTGGTATTTCCACATGGATGATGAATACCGCAGCCGATGCAGCCTATGTAAAAAAGCAATTTCTGGAACAGAAAATAGCTTTGGAAGAACTGTTTGAAAGCTATGAGGAAGGCGAGTTAAATTCCAGAAACTTTGTCAAACAGGGAGAGCGAGCCGCCGATACCATGAACCTGCTGAATGAGCAGGACTTGGACAAGCTCAATAGTGCTATCAGTTCCGCTGAAGACGGTATGGCACAGTTAGGCGACAGTTCCAAAGATACCCTTAACAGCCTTCAGGATGAGCTAGATCAGCTTCAGGGCAGGCAGGATGATATTAGTCGTCGTCAATATGATAACCAGCGCATTGACCTGAAAGCTCAAAAAGCCGAGGCAATGGCCAAGGGGGATCAGGAATCAATAAGGAACCTGACCTCTGCCCTCCGACTAAGCGAGCAGGTATACAACGAGAAGCGCAGGCAAGCTCAACAGGAAAAAACAAAAGAGCTTCAAAAGAACCAGGTGAGCAAGTCTGCACCTTCAGTTAGCACCGGACGACAATCCCCTCAAAAAATCATCCGTCTGGAATATCCGGGCGGTGGTGTGAATATTGGGATTGATTCGAGCGATGAAATAAAATTACTCCAAGCCCTGAAAAATGCCGGTCTTAAATCGGTCTAAGGAGGCGATATGCAACTTGATACCATTACCCTCCCGGATGATCTGCTCTGGATTAATGAATTTGAGTGGAACCCGGTGGAGCAGAATGTAGAGCGGAGCCTTACCGGGGCTTTGCTGGTTCAGGAAAGACAGATTACCCATGGCAGGACAATAGTTCTCTCTGGTGGTAACGAGGCCGGTTGGGTTTCACGTTTGACGGTAAAAAACCTGTTTGCCTTATCAAAAGCAGCCAATAAGACAATGAGCCTGACGCTCCCGGACGGTCGGCAATTCTCCGTTATCTTTGACAGGTCTAATGGCAGTCCTGTTGAGGCACAGCAGGTTTTGCCGTTCGCTTATCCAGAAGATAGTGATCAGTATTTTCTTAAAATAAAATTATTGACACTGGCTGAATTTTAACAAGCAGGCTAATATTTCTTCCCCACCAGATGCTAAAATCGTTAATTCGATTTATAAGCTGACCGAAGCAATTTAACATATTCAAATTTGATGACTCTAGATTCCTTGGCAGCAATAGCATTAATAATCTTTTTTTTCAAATGGCTAAAGCATCCTAATTCACTTGGGGGAAAATCTAGTTTAGATTCACCGTAAATACAATCAGATAGTTTCTTTGCGCCATATTTTTGTACCAACGGATGATTGGCCTGATTTTTTAATAAATAGGGAATTGCTTCTATATTTTTTCTGGTATCATCAAAGCTTACTAATCTGCTAGTTTTTTTTATTGAATCTAACTTATCCTCTGGCATGTTCAGCTTCAACTGATTAATTAGATCACGCCTATTATCTCTGTGATTTTGCTCACGTGCGCGATCATATTTTTTCCGGTCAAAATAGGGGCGGGTTTGAATTTTTTTCGTACATTCACTGTTAGCTGAAACAGCGATGTTTGATTCTTTACCTTTTTTGCAATTAGCCAGCTTAGAACAATCTGGTTTTCCTGGATCAGTGGAATTCGATTCTATGGAACAGTCAATAAATGAAGGTGAAATACCACGATTAATTAACGCTTGACTTTCAGGTTGAGATGATGAGAGCGCAGCTGAGATAGATGAGTCAGACTCTGTTGGTCGAACCCGAAGATTATTAAAACATGATTCTTTTTGATTAATATTTTCTTCAGGGTCGGAATCAATTCCTGCCAGCTCAGGAAAGAGTTCAGGTAGAACGCCAGAACAAAAGCAAATACTTTGATCACACATTGGATTACTGGATTACTGGTAAGACCCCATCTTTTTAAAAAAGTTCCTCCCCCCTCACAGAATTCATCCAAATGTTTATTTCAACCATACAAAAGAAAATGTCAGCATCTTGCTGTTCAATACCGACGATCAGACCGATGAGCGCCTCGATGCCAGAGACAGAATAGAGAGCTATGTTGTCCCCGGCATTAAGGCTAATTGGGAACTGGTCGGCGATCAGCTTGAAGGACAGAGAGCCATTGTCGGCTATCAGCGTGAGGAACTGGCTATCCCTGAAATCGGTGAGGTCTATAAAATCACCACACCAGACGACCTCACCAGTCAGTTTGTTCGGATTACATCCGTTGACCATAGTTCTGCCACTTTCACCTACCACAATGGTTCGCAATATGTGGACTTTACCCGGCGTAAGCTGGACATGCAGATCAGCGCACCGTTAATCACCACTTTTATTGGTGCGCCTCCCGTTCCCGGAACGCCAGAAGAGGAAACCAGCCTGATTCATGGCACACAGATAGCCGACACCTCCCGCTATTACGGCATCCAGCCAGTGAGCGCCGACATTACCTCTGGCGACCTGACGGTTAAGGCCGAGAGCGTTTATGCGCCACTGGTGCCGAGCGCAAAAGTAGAAACCCCACTGCTTGACCAGTATGGCGGCTATACCGGCAAAACAATGGTGGCCACTGCTGACACTACCCGTTCAGTCAGTTGTCGTTTTGTTCATATCTCCGAGAGTCAGAGCAGAACCTACCTTCAACGGGGAGCCCTGCCGAAGCAATAAACAGGACATCCATAAATTCAGGGCGAAAGCTTAAGTAAAACGTTGGTTCGATCTAGACGAATAGAAATTTATGGATGTCCTTTTCCTTTTGAAATTTATGGATGTCCTTTTCCTTTT
>NZ_JAVRMB020000068.1:0-11022 GCF_031844845.1 Endozoicomonas sp. | reverse complement strand
CGCTAGTCTGATTGAGTTGTGTTTATCATCCAGTGGCTGTGTCACCCTTTGCATCATTTATTGTTCTACTGTAACTGCAGGTCTGTCAGTTCGGGGTTGAATTGACCATGCTTTATCGACTGGTTCTTATCACCTGCCTGGGGGCAGTGCTTGAGTTCCTTGATTTTGCCATTGTCATGCTTTTTGCCAGTGAGTTGTCTGAGGTGTTTTTACCCAATTCCGGAAATACCGGGTTGCTATGGATATTTGCGATTTATTCCATGGGCAGCCTGAGCCGGCCTTTCGGGGGGATATTATTCAGTCATTTCGGTGACAGGGTTGGGCGCAAACAGTTGTTCCGGCTATCGATCATCATGATGTCAATGGCTACCCTTGGAATTGGTTTGCTGCCTGACTATGCCACTATAGGAAGTATGGCAACGATTCTTCTGGCCTGTTTACGGACACTTCAGGGATTGTCTGTCGGTGGAGAGCTGCCCGGGGCTATTGTTTTTTCTGCGGAACATGTTTCTCCCCGGTACCGGGGGGTGCTGACGGCTGCCATTGTTGCGTCGGCAATACTGGGTCTGGTGATAGCGTCCTTCATGGGAGTTACTCTGCATCGTTATCTTACTCAGGATCAGCTAAACAGCTGGGGATGGCGGATTCCATTTATTGCGGGTAGTTTGCTTGGGATTCTCGGCTATTTCCTGAGAAGGGGATTGATAGAAACCCCTTTATTTACTGCGGTACTTGATAAGAGTGCTGTGGCCAGAATACCGGTTATCGAGTTGTTCCGTAGTCATGGACGGGCAGTATTTATTGGCATAGGTCTGACCTCATCGGCGGCAGCCATGGTTTCTCTTTATATGTTATTGCCGCCTTATGCCAGTCGTCATCTGGATTTTCCGGTAGAAGATGTCTTTGTTTTTACCACAACTGCGCTGTTATTACTTTCGCTGTTAACGCTTTTCTGTGGCTGGCTGTCTGACCAGGTCGGCAGGAAGAGACTGTTGATTATTGGCGGTACTATCCTGTTAATGGTTGCACACCCTGCCAGTGAAGCGATGAAAACCGGTTCGCTCTGGACGATGCTGCTGCTAACGCTTATTCCGGCTGCCATAGCTAATGGCTGCTATGTTTCTTCCGTCTCTGAGCTTTTTTCTACCCCGGTTCGTTATACCGGACTGGCAGTATGTATCAACCTTGGTGTCTGTGTGTTTGGTGGTTGTGTTCCTTATATTATCGAACTGCTTAACCAGAGTGGTTACAACTCCGGACCACTGCTTTTGATGCTGGTGACAGGTCTTATTACCGTTGTCAGCAGTTCGGTGATGGTATCAAGACATCGTCGTTCGCTTGATAGTAGCCAGCAGCCTTCGGCGGATATCAAACTTGCTGGTTAACGTATGGTATTGCTGGTCTGGCTGTTGGCCGGGATTGTCATGCTGTTCGCTGTTACGGAGCCCTTGCCAGGCAGATACCAGAGTCCGGTGGAGAGTACCTTTTCCTTTCAAGAATTTTTCATCCATCCCTGGGTTGTCTGGCTGGGTGGATATCGCTACTGGTCGGTTTTTCTGGTGTTGTAACAAGATGAAAACCGAATAGTGACATTTTTTAGAGGTATGGCTGAGTAAATTGACCCTGATAAGGCTTTAGCCTGAGGTCAGTTTATGAAATTTCCAGTTTTACTTCGTCTGGCCATCGTGTTGATGGCCAGCTTTTCCTCTATTGTCATTGCCTCCGGGTCAGTAATCCTGAACTCGTCCAATGCTTCTGGCGATAAAACACTCCACTTAATGGGCAGTCTTGAGAGTATTGAATCCATTGCTGTTGTTTCCCGGGTAGATGGCGTCGTTGAACGTTACGCCCATGAAGTGGGTGAGCAAACACAAGGTTCTCAACCACTGGTTCACCTCAATCAGGAAGATTATCTACTGGCTCTGGATCGTACCAGGGCCAGTCTTGCCCAGGCCAATGCTGACCTGAGCGTAAAAAAGATCCGGTTTGAGCGATACCAGAAATTAGCCGCACAAAATAACCTTTCCAGGGAACAGCTTGATGGCGCCAAAGCTGATTTTCTGATGAGTAAAGCAGATGTCAGGCTTAAAGAAATTGACGTTGATGAAGCTGAATTGGCCCTGCTGCGAACCAGAATAAAAGGCGATTCCGGGCTATGGGTCAGTGAGCGTCTGGTTAACAAAGGTGACTGGGTTCAGTCTGGACAGAAACTTTATCAGCTTGAACAGATAGAAAAACTGAAAGCTGTCGTTTATATCACCGAAGACCATGTGGGCAGGCTGTTGCCGGGTCAGCAGGTTGAGCTGGTGGCAGAAGCTATTCCCGGTCATTACTTTTCCGGCCGCGTCAGATCCATTGGCATTAAGCCGGACGCCAAAAGAAACAGTTACCCCATTGACATTATCGTTGATAACCCCGGGCGGGTTCTCCGTCCGGGATTTACGGTTGATGCTGAATTAACGCTGGCCGCCCCGGGTGTAACTGCGCACAACGTACAGGCGGCAGTTGGGGAGAGTCAGCAATGAGGGCGATTCTCCATTTTTTCGTACGACAACGCTTTTTTGCCAGCCTGATGTTGTTGATGATCTGCCTGACCGGTATTGCATCGTTGTTCAATATCAATTTGCAGGAACTACCCGCTTCAAAGCAGGGCGAAACGGCCATCATTACTGATTACCCGGGGGTTTCAGCAGAAGAGATTGAGCTTGAGATTACCAACCGGATTGAAAAAGAGCTGAAATCGGTGCAGGGCCTGGGCTGGTACATGTCTACATCGGTGGATGGGCGCTCCGAGATTGAGATTCGTATTCGTGATGGCGAGAACATTGACCGGGTGAATCAGGCTATTCGTGATGCCGTGGATCGGGTTGCCGGCCTGCCGGCAGACCTGGAAAGTGCCCCGCTGGTTGAACCGGAAAATACGGCGACCTTTGAGTTTATGACGCTTGGCTTATCAGGGGATATGCCATTTGCCCAACTGCGTGAGTCTGCCCGGCAGATTGAGAAAAAGCTGCGAACGATCCCGGGGATTGGCAAAATTTCTTCAACAGCTTTCCCGCAACGGGAGTTTATTGTCTCTCTGATACCCGATCGCCTGCAGGCCTATGGACTGACTCCGGAAGCGGTGGTCAACGCCATCAGTACCCGAAATGTTTCCAGTAGTGGTGGTGTGGTTGAATCCTGGCAGGCCGAGCAAAATCTGCTGACCCTGACGCAGGTTGAATCGGTTGCAGAGCTGTCGGATGTGATTGTATCACTGCTGCCTGGTGGCGGTGCTGTCAGGCTCAGTAACGTGGCAACCGTCAGTGATGGTTTTGAACGGCAAACCCAGCGCTTTATGGTCAATGGGAAGTCGGGTATTGGTTTTACGCTTTATAAAACTGAGTCTGGAGACACCCTGAAAACAGTTGCCGGGGTTAAGCGTTTACTGGCTGAAGAGCAGGAAAGAAGTAATGGACGGTTGACGTTTGACTGGTCGCTGGATCTGGCTGAGGAGATTGATGCGCGGTTCCAGGTGGTGCGTAACAATGGGGTTATCGGTATTGCCCTGGTTCTGATGGTGTTATTTATCACCATGCAGCGTCGTCTGGCTCCCTGGATAACCGCTTCACTGCCAGTCTGTGTATTTGGCACCGTCACTATGTTACTGCTGTTTGGATACTCACTGGATAGCGTAACCCTGTCGGCAATTTTGCTGATTATTGGCATTATTGTGGATGATTCGATTGTTGTTTCAGAAAGTATCGATCAGGCCTGGCAGCAGGGGCTGACTGCTGCCGATGCCGCGGTTGAAGGTTATATGCAGGTCTTCAAACCTGTGATAACCAGCCTGTTAACGACATTGCTGGTCTTTTTACCCATGCTGTTTATGGGCGGTGATTTCGGAGCGACGTTTGCGGTTTTGCCGCTGACCGTCATCATGGCTCTGCTGATGTCGTTGCTGGATGTGACGTTCCTGCTGCCAGCCCATCTTGCTCATTCTCTGGAGAAGGGCAAAAAGAGTAAGGTTAACAGTGCCGGGCAACAGACCAGAGGGCACTGGTTTGATCATTGCAAACGCAGCTATCGTTCCCTGTTAAAGCAGGCATTAAGGTTTCGCTATGTGGTGGTGCCTGTTTTTGTCATCACGGCGGGTACCGTGCTGTACACTGGCTATCGTCAGCTGGATCTGGATTTTTATCCAACGGGGGCTGCCCGACTGATCGAGTTCTCTCTGGAAGTGGCAGATGGTACTCCCCTGAATACTGTGCACACCATTAACAAGCCCTTTGTTGAGTTGTTGTCTAACACTCCGGAAGTTGCTCGATTTCATATGACGGAAGGTGCACCAGAGTCTACCGGGCTGATTATTCTGACACCCGTTAATGAACGTTCAAGGGGCGCTGATGACATTGCCGAATACCTGGAAGAATCCGCATCCGGATTTGCTGGTTTAAAAGCGGTTCATGTGAAAGTGGATGCTGGTGGCCCTCCACCGCCTGACCCCATTGAATTTCGAATTTTTGGTTCAAACGATGATAGTCGGGCAAGGTTGGCGCAGGATCTGATGCACTGGCTGGCCCAGCAGTCAGGGACTTCAGACCTGGAAAACACCAATGAAAATCTGCGGCCCCAGACCTTGATCAAACCGGACTATGCCTGGCTGGCAAGGCTTGGTCTTACCGTTGATGACTTGAATAACAGCCTGACCCTTGCTTTTGAAGGTCGGGAGGCATCAACCAGCTGGCTGGGCGATGATGAAGTAAAGATCAAAGTCTGGTTGGATACACCCTATCGTCAGTCTACCTATCTCCCTAATATCGACATTCCTGCAGCCAATGGTGAGGCGGTTCCCCTGAGGCAGGTGGCAGAGGTTGCTACGGTTATGACCCCAAGGGAGATTACCCACTGGAATGGTGATCGCAATACCTATGTGGTGGGAGACCTTGATGATGAAGTGCAAAATTCTGCAAAGCTGTCTCAGGATGCCCTTAAGCACTTTCTGGCCATTGCTGATCAATACCCTGGCGTTCGTCTGGAAGCGGGTGGTGAGGCCGAGATGACTCAGGATGCCCTGGGTGGATTGCTTGGCGCTGTTGCCATTGCGCTTGTGGGAATCTGGGTGGTTATCGCCTTACTGTTTGGTTCTCTGTTACAGCCTTTGATGATTATGCTGATTATTCCTTTTGCCGTAGCTTCAGCCGTCTTTGCATTGATGATTCATGGTGAGCCAATGTCGTTTTTTGCCGGGATTGGTATCCTGGGGCTCTGTGGTGTCGTGGTAAATAATGCACTGGTTATGGTTGATCGCCTGAATCGGCCGTCAGCCGGAGAGGACAACTCTGAGTTTGTTGAGCATATGATCGAAAGTGCGACAACGCGGCTGCGCCCGGTACTGTTGACGACGGTCACCACCGTTTCTGGTCTTTTACCCCTGGCCTATGGACTGGGTGGCTCTGATGTTTATATGGGGCCTATGGCACTGACTCTGGGGTATGGCCTTTTATTAACGGTCCCCGCTGTACTGTTTTTCCTGCCCTGCTGTTATTTGATGTTTCGGGAAATGACATTCTTTTCACATGGGCGCGATTAGCATTGAATCATAATGTGCTAATCGGATTATTGTTATGGCTGAAGTCCCTGAACGGTCGGTGTTCTTGTCTATAAACAGGAGGTCTATAAACCAATACTGTGGACAGTTTTTAAAGAGCGTAATGCCCGTGGGGCAAGGCCTGCGTGTAGGGGCTGGTATTTAATAGCAAGTATGGGTCGGCGCAGAGTTGCTATTAAATGCCTTATAAAGCCACAGGCCCCGGAATGCTTGGGCTAAAACTGTCCGAAGTATTGAGTTATTAAAAGCTGCCAATTATGACATATCAGTAAAATGCGATATTAAACACATTTTTTAATACATGGCTCAATGGCGTGCTGTTCGGCGCAAAGACAATAAAAGATATAAAAATTTAGGATTTATTACTTGCGGGCATAGGAATAAAATTCAGACCAACCACTAACGGTAACTTAGCTCCATGACTCTGTTTACCATGAAAATGCCGATGCAGAGTCTTTGCCAGATCAGAATTGTTTTATCGCCTTTGCCATTCGCTCAACAGCTTCTTCCAAAAGAGACCGACAGCAGCCAAAGTTCAGTCTCAGATAGTTGCCATCACCAAACTGCTTGCCTGGAGACAGGCCAACCCCAGCCTGCTCAAAGAACGAGTGTGGATCTTCCAGCCCAAGTGCACTGACATCAATCCAGGCCAGATAAGTGGCCTGTAGAGGCTCCATGGCCAATCCGGGAATATCATTGATCGCTTTCACCAGAAAGTCATGATTTCCCCGTAGGTATTCCAGAAGCGCCTGTCGCCAGGGTTCACCATGGCGGTAGGCTGCTTTTGTGGCGGTAAAACCAATCAGCATATTATCCGGATCAGGCACGATGCCTTTACGGACACGATTGAATTTATGTCGTAATTTTCCATCCGGAATAATGGCAAAAGCACAACCAAAACCGGCAAGATTAAAGGTTTTTGAAGGTGACATCAGTGTCACTGAGTGAGTACGGGCAAATTCGCTGATGGATGCATAGGGGATGTGCTTAACATTGCGATCCAGGATCAGGTCACAATGGACTTCATCAGAACAAACGGTCAAATTGTGCTTTTTACAGAATTGTTCCAGTGTTTCCAGCTCTGCGCGGGAAAATACACGACCATTAGGGTTCTGCGGATTACACAGCATTAGTAGTCTAGAGTCGTGTGTGATCTTCTTTTCAAGACTGGCAAGGTCAAGAACCCATTGACCATCCTGCTGAACCCAGTCAACCGTCTTCAGCTGACGTCCACCCAGCGCCGGCGCCGTCAGGAAAGGATAGTAAACCGGTACCGGCGAGATAACGCTTTCGCCTTCATCTGCGTAAGCACGAACACAGACATTCAGTGCAGAAACAAGACCGGGCATCCAGACAATCCAGTCTGGTTGAATCGCCCATTGATAAAGGTTTCGGCAGCGTTCCACCACCCGTTGCTCCAGCTCATTGTCCGGCTCGGTATAACCAAAGACACCATGATCAATGCGCTGGTGGAGCGCTTCGATAATCCCGGGAGCTGACTGAAAATCCATGTCCGCTACCCAAAGGGGGATAACATCAGGGTTGAAGCGGTCCCACTTAAGGCTTGAGGTATTGCTTCGATCAACCACTTTATCAAAATCGATGGTCACTGCTCTATCCTGTTATCGTCTTTTTTTATGAAAATAGGCCACGCATAAGTACACAGCGTTAAAATCTCCGGAGAGGTTATGTCTCAGCTGGATTTCTATTGTACCGCTATTCGGTCGGACTGAATGAAACTAAATCAGAAACAGAATGTCTATTCATTGGTAATAAGGTGCTGACAGGAAATCACCATAACTTTAATCAGGCAGTGGATATTAAATCATGGGTGTTGGACTTTTTCATGGGACGCATGCTCCGGCGTCAGCAAATAATATCCGCTATGAGACAGAGGATGGCTGGTCAGATTATTCGGATGATTTTTTCCATAATGACAGAGAGTGCAGGGACCATTTCGGCCGTCAGGCTTATCGGTTCCCTGCTGTGGCCGTTATCAGAGAGCAGACTGTAGATAAGCAACGGTCGTCTGATAATCTGGATATCCCGCTGCGTGACCGGCAGGTGAAGCCACAGGATCCCGGGGAATACAGGCTGGTACCCATGAGGGTGGTGGATAATCTGCAGCAACCAAACAAACTGGGCTTCAGGCTGGGGCGGGACAGGCTTGGCAATAAAACCACTACTCAGTTACTGAATTATATCAAGGCAGTGGAAACCGCCCGGCAGAATCGTCAGCTCCCCGGAGTATTGCTGTCCCTGCACAAAGACCCGTTCTACCCGGTGTATCAGGAACTGAACCTGAGTATTGATACTTCCTCGTCCATGGACTTTGCCTGGCGTTTTATCACTGGCCAGAGTAGTGCTCACCGTTTTCAGCGCCCGCTGCTGCAGACCACCATTGACCTTTGTAAAAAGTATCCAGGGATGGCCCTGGCGGATCTGATAGAAAAGCTCATGGCGGGATCAGCCGGGATCCATAACGAAGCGATTCAGGACTGGCTGAAAATTCTGGGCAACCGTATTACTCCAGGAAAACAGGAAAAAAATGAGCGCCGTGAAATGGCCGTGGGCGGGGCAGACAATCCGGCCATAGACGAAACTATGGATGGCGGAGCCGATACCGGTAAACCTGAACGGGCCAGGTTAAATGGCGACAGGTACAACTCGAAGTGGCCCATGATTATCCGGGTAGCCGCCGGGTTTATGCTATTGATCAGTGGTCTGGGGGCGGGGGCAGTGGCACCCACAAACAGGCCATTGGGCACAAGAGGGGTGACCAATGCGATCGGGGCATCCGGTTTGTTTCCGGTATTCAGCTCTGCCCCGGGGGATGTAAGCCTGCCACCCATCAGGGAAACTACGGAAGCCTACTTTCAACCGATTAATGGCACTTTGATACTTGAGCCGTGCGGTGATCTGCAACCGGGATTGATAAGTGGCAGGCCGGGGGTGTGGGACAACAATAAATTGTCTATCTTCTGTGATCATTTTGATAACAACGATGCCGCTGTTATCTGTGCACAACTGGGATACCCCCGCGAAGGCGCCAGGTTCCTGCAACAGTACAAAGGTAGCTGTCAGGCCTTTAATCGTGCATTGAATTTATTTTGTAATGGACAGGAAGGAAATATTGGCGAGTGTTCCTACTTGATACAGGTACAGAAGTGTTACAGAGATATAATTGTTACCTGCCCATTGCTTCGGGTTTCATCACAGGAAAGTTGTGGGTTTTATGAACCGGGTCCGGACGCCGTTATTGGCAGGGCTGAAGTGTGGCTTCCCGCCCAGAAGCAGTATGGAACCATCTGTAATGAAGGTTTCGATGATATTGATGCCAGTCAATTCTGTCAGGAACTATCATTCGGCGCTGGCCTGGTGGAAACCCGGCCATGCCCTGGTACGGGGCCTTTAGCCCTGGGTAATGTAGAGTGCCGCGGCAATGAAACGACGTTCCGGGATTGCCTCTATGATAAGCCCTCCGACCATTGTACCCATGAACAGGATGTGGTGGTCAGGTGCAGCCGGTCACTCCGCTTTGCTCCCGGAGACCAGTGTGCAACGTATAAACCGGGCTATATTAGCGGCCCGGTAGAAATATTGGTTGAGACCACTTGGGGAGCGGTTTGCGACTATTACCATAGTGCCGAGGATGCCCAGGTAACCTGCGCTCAACTGGGTTATTCCCGGGAGAATGCAAGGGGCAGCGAGGTGGGTGCTGTGTGCCAGAGCTCAGACCTTGTTCTTTTGAGTGGTATATCCTGTGATGGAGATGAACACCGTATTCAGGACTGTAAGCACGACGGGCTGGGAGTGGATCAGTGTAATTATAATAATCTTGTACTGAGCTGTCAGGTTTTTCGGCTTTCATCCCCGGGACCCTGTACGTTAGAAACACGGCCCGATACTCTGGCAGGCAGACCTGAAGTATGGCTCTTCGACGCAAAGCAGTTTGGGACTTTCTGTGCAGGCAGCTTTGATAATAATGATGCTACCGCATTCTGTAGAGGTCTGTTATATGCCGTTGGGGCTGTGGAAACCGGGTTATGCTCCGGCACCGGCACCGGCACCGGATCCGTAATCCTGAACGGTGTGCAGTGCAGCGGGAACGAAAGGGATATTCGGGAATGTACCTACGATGAGCCGATAGGTAATAGCACAGGTGATATTGTTAATAGTTGTACTCACGAAAATGATGTGGTGATCCGGTGCAGCGAACCGGTTGTCATTCAGCTCGCTGACCAGGATCACTGCGGGATTGTGGAGTCGAACGTTGTCAGTGGCAGGCTGGAAGTGCGGAGCAATGATCACTTTGGAACCGTTTGCAGTGATGGGTTCGATGGTAATGAGGCCCGTGTGGTCTGCGCTCAACTGGGTTATTCTCGGGAGGGCGCGAGGTTTGAGACAGTGTCTGGCGAGGAATGCTGGGGTACTGGCAAGATTGTTCTCACCGATTTAAGTTGTCAGGGATTTGAATCGAGCATTCAGATGTGTGGCGCATTGCTGATAAAAGGACACAGCTGTGATCATTCTCAGGATGTAATCGTTAGCTGTCGATTGATTGATGCAGCCCCGGAACGCCCAACTCTGGCAACTCTGGCAACACAGGCTCAAACTGACTCATTCTATGATTCACCCCCGGATAATGACAGTAGGAAAATTATTGGTGGAGTACCGGTAGCCCTTGGCGGTTTAGCCCTGGGGACAGGTACAGTGGCTGTCTGTGTTAAGGCTGCAAAAATAAGAAAGAATAACCATGAATTATCACGATGTTCGCTTATTCGTCAGGCTGTGGTGATTACTTTCTGGCCTTTCAGGACACATCGGTTACTTGCGGAATCTCCGGGCTCCTCTGAGGATGAGGATGAGGCTGATCGGGATGAAATGACTCCGCTCTAAGGATTTGTAATTCAATAACATCCTGGGAATTGTCCCGAAATAATACCGTCATTTCACCTTGATGCCACCCTCTGCATGGGCAGGGCAAGAAACAAATGGCGAAATTATTTAAGGACAATTGCCTAATCCATCACCCGCTCAGGAACGGCAACATTGTTCCATTTAGAATTTGTGCCGAAAGAATTACCCAATTCAACTCGTACCCCGTTCGTCCTGAGCCCGTCGAAGGGCATGACTCCGAGTCCAACAATCAAGTTCATACCAAACACCCTTCGACGAGCTCAGGGTGAACGGAGATTGACATTAAAATCGGGAAATTATTGAGTAACGGTTCCTAAACGCGAGACTGCCGCAACAATTGGGTGTATTTTTTATAAAGGTGTTTCTTGCTGCCGTTAATATCTCTATCTACTGAGAAGCCATCGCCTTTTATGACCTTGGTTGCTCCAAGATTCTCATCTACAGTGCCATTCCATGATCTGGTCTTTGTGGTATAGGCTTCATTGCAATCTACGACATGCTTTCCATACTTT
>NZ_JAVRMB020000067.1:0-5556 GCF_031844845.1 Endozoicomonas sp. | reverse complement strand
GTATTGGTTTCACCCCTGATGCTGGAAACCAGTCAGCATGAACTGGCGGATCGGGTGCTTGTGGTGGATGTTCCAGAGAAGGCTCAAATAGAAAGAACTATGGCCCGGGATAATATGACGGAAGAACAGACCCGACAGATCCTCAACAGTCAAATCCAGCGGAAACAGAGAGTGGCCAAAGCCGATGATGTTGTGGATAACAGCGGCTCTTTAAAACAGCTGCACCATTTACTGGAAGAACTGCATCAATTTTACCTGAGCCTCATTTGAGACTCAGGGCATCTGATAAAGCTTAGGGAAGTGACATGGTGGAAAGTACCAATCCTCCGTCATTTCCGCTACACACCGTTATTTCCGCTACACACCGTTATTTCCGCTACACACCGTCATCCCCGCGAAGGCGGGGATCCACTGCTCGAGATGGATTCCCGCCTTCGAGGCTGTCGCAAAACCCTCGTTCCCATGCTCTGCGTGGGAACGAGATGTCCGGAGGGTTTTGCAACAGCCTCCTTCGCGGGAAAGACGGAGGGGTGGTAGAAATCGGCATTTTCAACCTTTTTCGACAGGCTCGCAGACGGAATGACGATGGTATATTCTTAATTGCAGCTTTCCTAAGGCACGCATTTCTGTCAATGGCATTCAAGGCTTTCCAGAAATTGCTGCGGTATCAAAAAACAGGGTTGGGGGTCATTGGTATTTGCCCTGCAGGTAATCGGTGTAACTGTCCAGCTCTAACGGTTCTTCTTCGCTTATGATGCCTGCGAGTTCAGCAACTGTTCCATTCAGTGCTGTTTTTTTCTGGCTGGAGGCACCAGGTAAGCTTTTTAAATAGTTTTCCACTAGTGTTGATAAGCTTTGCTGGTTATTGGCCGCATATTCTTTTGCCTCTCGAACCACTTCGGGGTCAATGGTCAGTGTCAATTTACTCATCTTACCTCCGGTACGTGTTATTACTAAAAAATAATCCGTGTTCCGAATGGAGGCAAGAATAGATCTCTTTTATGTGTTAAAAAATTGCCTATTACCCATTACCCAAGTTTTACCAGCATCTTGCCCGTATTCTTGCCGGTAAAGAGTCCGATAAAGGCTTCCGGGGCTGATTCAATACCCTGATAGACTGTTTCTTTGTAGCTGATCGTTCCCTCCTGGATCCATTGCCCCATTTGCTGGACAAACGTCGGATAGTTATCCCAGTGTTCAAAGACGATAAAACCCTGAAGTTTTAATTTTTTGACAATAATCTGCCCAAGGTTAGTTGGTCCGGGAACTGGTTCGGTGGCATTGTATTGATCGATCATGCCGCAGACGGCAATACGCCCGTGATCGTTCATTACATTCAGAGCCGCTTCCAGATGAGCGCCACCCACATTTTCAAAGTAAACATCAATGCCATTTGGACAGGCCTTTGCCAGATCTGCGGTTAAATCCTGACTCTCTTTGTAGTTAATCACGGCATCAACGCCCAGTTCATGCTTCAGGTATTCGGCTTTGACATCGGAACCAACACTGCCGACCACATAACAGCCTTTCAGTTTGGCGATCTGACAGACAATCGAGCCCACCGCGCCAGAGGCCGCCGAAACAAAAACATTGTCGCCTTTTTTCAGCTCGCCGATAGTCAGCAGGCCGGTGTAGGCGGTCATGCCCGGCATCCCAAGAACCCCGAGAAAGGCCTGCTCAGGAATGGGGGACGCCGGAAGTGGTTGCAGGTCTTTGCCATCACTGATGAAATATTCCCGCCAGCCACTCATGTGAGCGACTTTGCTACCCACAGAAAAGGCCGGGTTATTGGACTCAATAACTTCACCAATAGCACCGCCATCCAGAACTTTTCCCAGAGCAAATGGTGCGATATAACTTTCCCGGTCGATCATCCGGCCGCGCATATAAGGGTCTACCGACATCCAGTTATTTTTTACCAGTACCTCACCTTCACCAATCTCGTTTACCGGAACGGTTACCAGCTCAAAGTTCTCTGGCAGGGGCATACCTTCCGGACGGTTGAGTAAATGGATTTCCTGATTTTTTTCAATGTGCATAACGGTGTAGCCCCATGTGTAGATTGATGTGTAGATTGATGTGTAGATTGATGAGTAGACACGCTGATTCAGGCGTCAGGGAGACAGCCTTCCATGTACGTGTATACGGGTTACATCGTAGGAGCATTTACTCCCTTTTGCGATAATCTCAGCGTACTATCTTTGTAGAGCACTTGCCCTGTGGCAGTAATCGTTATTCTATTATCTGGCATGAACGGCATATAAAAGACGCCGGACATGTCTGGTTTCGGCGGCTAATGTATGAAGAGTTGACCAGGACACTTGCTGACTTACAACGGGAGCCGCTACCCGGGACGGTTGATAAAGTCGAGGATTCCGTAAATAGTCCATTATGATTCTGTTGAACAATGAGTGATGATTGTTTAATCACCGTCTGTGAAAGACGGTAAACATTGCCGCCATGCCAGGAGGGAAAATGAAAACCATTGGGTTGTTTTGTGGCGCCAGCAAAGGTCTTAAGCCTGATTACAGAAAGGCTGCAGAAGCGCTGGTTGATGCGCTGGTGGAGCAGGGCATTGCTATTGTCTATGGTGGCGGGAATGTCGGTTTAATGGGTATCGTCGCTGACCGGGCACTGGCCCTGGGTGGTTGGGTGACGGGGGTGATACCCCGGGTTCTGATCCAGCAGGAACAGGCTCATCAGGGGCTTTCCGAGCTGATCCTCGTGGACGATATGCATGAGCGCAAAAAGACCATGAGTGAACTGGCTGACGGGTTTATCACCCTTTCCGGTGGCTCAGGAAGTATGGATGAACTGTTTCAGGAAATCACGTTGAGGCAGGTGGGTCACCACAACAAGATAAGCTCGATTTTGAATACCGCCGGTTACTATGACCACCTGCTGTCCTGGCTGGAACATTCGGTTCAGGAAGGTTTCTTTAACCAGCACCTGTTTGATTCGCTGATCGTTGATGATTCACCCGCTAACATTGTTCGCAGACTGAAAGGAGTAAGTGGATGAAGCCCCTGTTGGTTTACCTCCATGGCTTGAATAGCTCTTCCCAGTCCGGGAAGGCCATTCAAACGACAGAGTATGTTCAACAGCATAAGCTGGATATTGAATTATGGGTGCCGGATCTGCCGGTCTTTCCATCCGACATTATTCAGTGTCTGCAGAGCCATATCAAAAAATCGATTAATCAGCGGGATATCTACATTATCGGGAGCTCCCTGGGGGGCTTTCTCGGTATCTGGTTACTGGATTGGCTGTTGAACAATGGGCATCGGCAAAAGGTCAGGCTGGCCCTGATCAATCCGGCCGTGATTCCCCATGAACGGTTTGAAGCATATCTTGGCCCCCAGAAAAATTATCACACGGGAGCAGACTGGGTAATGACCGAAGAGTACGTTGACCAACTGCGGCTTCTGGAAGTAGAGCCACTGCTTTCACCAGAAAATATTCTGTTGCTGGTACAGACCGCTGATGAAACGCTGGACTACCGACTGGCGGTGGAAAAGTACAAAGAATGCAGGGCGATCGTTCAGGAAGGGGGAAGTCACGCCTTTGATGATTTTGAGAAAATTCTGCCAGAAGTCTTTGATTTTCTGACATTCGTTTGAACAAATCCCCGTGCATTCGTTACACTCTCTATTTTTAAGCGTTGCCTCATTAAACGATTTGTCAGCAGGGACACATGGTAAACAACGACTACAATGCCGAGGCAATTGAGGTTCTCAGTGGCCTTGACCCGGTACGCAAACGCCCTGGTATGTATACCGACACCACCCGGCCAAACCATCTTGCCCAGGAAATCATCGACAACAGTGTCGATGAAGCTCTGGCCGGTTTTGCCTCCCGTATTCGCGTTACCCTGTACAAGGACCAGTCCCTGGAAGTGGTGGATGATGGCCGGGGTATGCCAACGGATATTCATCCACAGCATGGCATCTCCGGTATCGAGTTGATTCTGACCCGACTGCACGCCGGGGGTAAATTCTCCAACAAGAATTACCAGTTCTCCGGTGGTCTGCACGGGGTTGGGATTTCGGTGGTGAATGCCCTGTCCAGCCGTTTGGAAGTCTCGGTGCGACGTAATGGCATCGTTTCGGCCATCAGCTTTAAAAATGGCTATAAAGATGAAGACCTCCATGAAACCGGCACTTGCGGACGACGCAATACCGGCACCGCCGTTCGTTTCTGGCCCGACACCAGTTATTTTGACTCGCCACGGTTCTCCGTTCCCCGGTTGATGCATGTCCTCAGGGCCAAGGCGGTGCTTTGTCCTGGTCTTAAGGTCGAGTTTGATGATCAAATTTCTGGTGATATCACCGAGTGGTATTACGAAGATGGCTTAACGGATTACCTGAAGAGCGCGACCCGGGGCTTTGAAGTACTGCCCGCCGAACCGTTCACCGGTTCGCTCAAAGGTGCAAGCGAAGCCGTAGACTGGGCGGTACAGTGGTTGCCGGAAGGCGGTGACCTGCTCACCGAAAGCTACGTCAACCTGATTCCAACCGCACTGGGTGGAACCCATGTGAACGGGTTGAGAACCGGTTTGCTGGAAGCCATTCGGGAATTTTGTGAATTCCGTCACCTGATGCCCCGTGGGGTTAAGCTGGGGCCGGATGATCTCTGGGAAAACTGTGCGTACGTGCTTTCAGCCAAACTGGCAGATCCGCAATTCTCCGGGCAAACCAAAGAGCGCCTGTCTTCCCGTGAATGCGCTGGCTTTATCTCTGGCGTGGCCAAAGATGCCTTTAGCCTCTGGCTGAACCAGCACACCGCGCAGGGCGAATTACTGGCTGACCTGTGCATTAATAACGCCCAGAAGCGGATGCGTAAATCCAAAAAGGTCGCCCGTAAAAAAATCACCCAGGGGCCGGCGCTGCCTGGCAAACTGGCTGACTGCTCCAGCCAGGACCTGAGCATGACCGAGCTATTCCTGGTGGAAGGAGACTCGGCGGGTGGTTCTGCCAAACAGGCGCGGGATCGTGAATACCAGGCCATCATGCCGCTGCGGGGTAAAATCCTGAACAGCTGGGAAGTGGACTCTTCTGAAGTGCTGGCCTCTCAGGAAATACACGACATTTCTGTGGCATTAGGGGTTGACCCGGCTTCCGATGATCTCAGTGGCCTGCGCTACGGCAAACTCTGTATTCTGGCCGATGCAGACTCTGATGGATTGCATATTGCCACGCTGCTCTGTGCCCTGTTTGTGAAACACTTCCGCCCGCTGGTGGAACGGGGCCACATTTATGTAGCCATGCCGCCGCTGTATCGCATTGATGTGGCAAAGGAAGTGTTTTATGCCCTGGATGAGGCCGAAAAAGAAGGCGTCCTTGAGCGTATTCGTGCGGAGAAAAAGAAAGGCAAGGTCAACGTTCAGCGATTCAAGGGACTGGGTGAAATGAACCCTCTTCAGCTCCGGGAAACCACCATGTCTGCCGACACTCGTCGTCTGGTTCAGCTAACGCTGGAGGATGGGGAAGAAACAGATCAGCGGCTGGATATGCTGCTGGCGAAGAAGCGTAGTGGTGATCGAAAGTCGTGGTTGGA
>NZ_JAVRMB020000066.1:0-39691 GCF_031844845.1 Endozoicomonas sp. | reverse complement strand
CCAGTGATCATCAGGCTGAACAGGCCAGGCTTGAACTGGAAGCATTCCGGGATGAACTGGGCTCTGAGCTGGTGGATGACATCATTCATGCCTCTCAGGAGAATGACACCGATATTCAACTGCAGCGTGAACGCCTGCAACAGGTTCAGGAAAAACTGGCAGGGGTTAATACGCCTGCTGCTGACAGCCTGCGGGTAGTGTTAGACCGTCTGATGAAACGTGTCGTCTGGATCGTTGGTGGTGATGGCTGGGCTTACGACATTGGTTCCGGTGGCCTTGACCATGTGCTGGCCAGTGGACGAAATGTCAATGTGCTGGTTATGGATACGGAAGTGTATTCCAATACCGGCGGGCAAGCGTCAAAATCCACCCCCATGGGCGCGGTTGCCAAGTTTGCTGCGGCCGGTAAACGGTCTGCGAAAAAAGATGTGGCGTTACAGGCTATTGCCTACGGTAATGTTTATGTGGCTCGCATTGCCATGGGAGCCAGCCCTCAGCAGACTTTGCAGGCCATGCGTGAAGCAGAAGCCTGGCCCGGTCCATCTCTGGTTATTGCCTATTCACACTGTATTGCCCATGGCATTAATATGACCCACGGCATGGAACAGCAGCGACTGGCGGTTCGTTCTGGTCACTGGCCGCTGTTCCGCTACAACCCTGATCGTACCGATCATCATGAGAACCCGTTCATTCTGGATTCCCTGAGACCGAGTGTGCCATTGACCGATTACATCCGGGGTGAAATGCGTTATCGGGCACTGAATATCGCCTGCCCTGATGAGGCTGGCGCCATTCTGGAGGAGGCTCAGAAGGTGATCAACCGGAAGTGGGGCATCTATGAAGATATGGCCACCCATAATGCCATGGACTTTGTTCCGGAAAGGGCATCAGCCGTTCATTAAGATAATTTTTACCACAGTACCCGAGGGATCCACAGGGCCTAAAGGCATAAAAGGCGCAGAGTCTACAGAGTCAGCCTTGTTCCCATAGTCCGAGGCTGTCGCCAACGGGATAATTAACTCCCAACCGTCATCCCCGCGAAGGCGGGGATCCACGGCTCGAGATGGATTCCCGCCTTCGCGGGAAAGACGACAGTGGTAAAATCTCGTATCGTCCGGGTTTGTGGGAGTTTCATACTGATTGTTTCATTTGTGGCGAGTTTGGCATGCATTCCGGGGACCGTGGGAACGAGTTCGGAAACCAAAAAAAAGCACCCTGATGGGTGCTTTTTTTATGGGTGTAAAGAAAACCACTTTAACCTCAAAGACACCAAGAAAACCGAAAAGCTTTTAACCTTTGTGTCTTTGTGCCTTTGTGGTTCAAAAGCTCTTATTCAGAAACCGCAGCAGCCTGCTGTTCTTTAATACGAGCCACTTCTTTCATGCTCAGCTTAATACGACCACGGTTGTCCAGATCCATCACGACAACGTCAAGCTTCTGCCCCATCTTCACGTAGTCACCAACATTTTCTACACGATGATCGGCAATCTGGGAAATATGCACCAGACCATCCTGACCTGGCAGGATATTAACAAAAGCACCGAACTCAACGATACGAGTTACTGTACCTTCGTAGATCTTGCCAATCTCCGCTTCTGCAGTCACGCCATAGACACGGTCGTAGGCAGCCTGACAGGCTTCACGAGTCTCAGCGTAAATCTTGACTGTGCCATCATCGCCGATGTCTATAGACGCACCGGTCTCTTCACAGATAGAACGGATGGTAGCACCACCCTTACCAATGACATCACGGATTTTGTCCTGATCAATCTTCACCGTCATCGTCAATGGCGCGTTAGGAGACAGCTCAGTGCGAGAAGCGGCAATGACTTTGTTCATCTCAGCCAGGATATGCAAACGAGCTTGCAGCGCCTGGTTCAGGGCAACGTCCATGATCTCTTCAGTGATACCGGCAATCTTGATATCCATCTGAAGCGCTGTCACGCCCTGAGCAGTACCGGCGACTTTAAAGTCCATATCACCCAGGTGATCTTCGTCACCCAGAATGTCGGTAAGAACGGTAAACTGCTCACCTTCCTTAACCAGACCCATAGCAATACCAGCTACCGGCGCCTTCAGCGGTACACCCGCATCCATCAGGGCAAGAGAGGTGCCACAAACCGACGCCATAGAGCTGGAACCGTTAGATTCTGTAATTTCAGAAACCACTCGAATGGTGTACGGAAACTCTTCATCAGTGGGCAGAACCGCCTGAATACCACGACGAGCCAAACGACCATGGCCGATTTCACGACGTCCCGGAGGACCCATACGACCACACTCGCCTACAGAGTAGGATGGGAAGTTGTAATGCAGCATGAACGGGTCACGAGACTCACCTTCAAGAGCGTCAATAAACTGAGCATCCCGTGACGTACCCAGTGTAGTGGTCACAATCGCCTGCGTTTCACCACGGGTGAACAGGGCAGAACCATGGGTCTTTTTCAGCATACCAACTTCAATGGTAATTGGACGGACAGTCGTGGCATCACGGCCATCAATTCGAGGCTGACCATTGATAATACTGCCGCGAACCACTGACTTTTCCAGCTTGCTGAAGTAAGTCATTACCTCATCCGCGGTAAACTGACCTTCATCTTCGCCCTTGCCGACGAGAAGCGCTTGCGCCTCAGCCTTTAATTCAGCCAGGGTATTAGTACGTTCCTGCTTGATCGTTACCTGGTAGGCTTCGCGAATTTTCTGCTCAAACGCAAAATCAACGGCTTCTTTGAGCGCAGCATTGACAACTTCTGGCTGCCAATCCCAGGCAGGCTTGCCGTTTTCAGCAGTAAATTCTTCAATGGCCGTAACCACACACTGGTATTCCTGCTGAGCAAAAAGCACGGCACCCAGCATTTCGTCTTCGGTCAGTTCCTTAGCTTCGGATTCCACCATCAGCACCGCATCACGGGTACCGGCAACCACCATGTTCAGCTCGGACTTCTTCAGTTGCTCAAAAGATGGGTTAAGGAGATAACCTTCATCTTCGGTGAAACCAACACGGGCTGCACCCACCGGACCGGCAAAAGGAATACCGGAAAGAGACAGCGCTGCAGACGCGGCAATCATGCCCAGAACATCTGAGTCGTTCTTTTTATCCACAGAAAGAACGGTGATCACTACCTGAACTTCGTTCATATAACCTTTCGGGAACAATGGACGAATAGGACGGTCAATAAGACGGGAAGTCAGTGTTTCTTTATCACTGGCCTTACCCTCACGCTTCATAAAACCGCCAGGAATTTTACCGGCAGCGTAGACTTTTTCCTGATAGTGTACAGACAGCGGGAAGAAATCCTGACCAGCACGGGCCGTTTTTGCACCGACAACCGCAGCCAGTACCTGGATTTCACCCATGGTTGCCAGAACAGCACCGCTCGCCTGGCGGGCAATACGACCGGTTTCCAGTGTTACGGTTTGCTCACCGAACTGAAAAGTTTTTGTTGATGCTTTTGGAGCAATACTCACGTTATTTTTTCCTTCATTATCAATCGTTATCACCCCACCCGCATCCACACTGTCATAGAGATGGATGCAATCCACAAACTTCAATCTGTAAACCAGATGAAAGCCTCTGAATTGCACCCCATGCAGACAGAGTGCAGGCATGGGCAATTCTTGTTTACCGGGAAAATTCTCTGAATCCAATCCTCTAAATCCGGAAAGTTCAGAATTAATGCCCGGTAATCAGGCCAGATTTTATCAGCCTGCAAATAACAAAACACCGCCAGCCACATATTAATGCAGCTCGCGGTGCCTTGACTGTGGGAGGTGATATCAAGACACCACGCTCCCTATATTGGCCGTTACAACCGTATCCGTCGATTAACGACGCAGACCCAGACGCTGGATCACAGTACGATAACGCTCAATATCTTTACGCTTCAGGTAGTCCAGCAGGCTACGACGCTGGTTTACCATGCGAATCAGACCACGACGGGAGTGGTGATCCTTGTGATTCGCCTTGAAGTGTCCCTGCAGGCCTTCAATATTAGCAGTCAGCAGAGCCACCTGAACTTCAGGGGAACCAGAATCGCCTTCTGAGCGACCGAAATCTTTCAGGATTTCAGCTTTCTTTTCAACAGTCAAAGCCATTGTTAAATCTCCACACAATATGCATTACAAAAACCGGCGTGACCGTGCATATTTACAGCCAGCCATCTAAACAGCGGCAAATTCTACCACTATGTAGTGAACTCGTCCAAAAAAAACGTTACCTGCTACTCGCGACCCGCTCCCCGTTGCCCGCTCCCCGCAAAAGCGCAAGCGAACCCGGCTTTTTCGGGCAGCGGGCAGCGTTCACTTAACCCTTGACCAGACGTTTGGGTGCAACCAGCCCATCATCGGTGATCTCACCGATGCCAAGGAATACCAAACCCTCAACACCTTCTGTAACACCATAAATACGCACATTGCCACTGGTAGGCGCCTGAGGCACCTGAACCGGATTTCCCTGGGAAATATAGTGGCTACTGGTCTCACCCAGCTTCACCTGGGGCCAGTCACTGACCGCACTGTCCTGTGAAAGCAACAGGTCATCAAGGACACGGTCACCCGCCTTGTTACGAATCAGAGCCAACGTTTTTAACCGGGAGGACTTATCGGCTTCAAGACGGTCACGCCCCAGCTCATCCGCCAGACCGGTTAATTCTGCGAATTCAATACGCTCCTCGACACTCAGGGCTGACTCACGCCCCTCATCTCGCATGGCTGCAAGCTCATCCAGAGAGTGAGCCTGATGCTCCGTGTATGGCCCGGCCTTAAGGCGCTTAAGCTCAGCTACATGCCCAAGACAACCCACCGCCTTACCAATATCTTCAATCAGCGTACGAATATAGGTTCCCTTGGTGCAGTCCACCTCGAAAACACATTCATCACCATCGAAATCCAGAAGCTCTAACCGATGGATGGTAATGGTTCGGGAAGGGCGTTCAATCTCAATCCCTTCACGGGCATATTCGTAGAGCGGCCTGCCATTATGTTTGAGCGCAGAGAACATACTGGGAATCTGCTGAATATCACCACGGAACTGCTGCAGAATGGCTTCCACATCAGAGCGGGTAACCGTTACCGGACGCTCTTCAACCACCTCACCCTCACGGTCTCCCGTGGTGGTTTGCACGCCCATTTTCATGGTGGTCCGATAGGATTTGTCCGAATCCAGCAGGTACTGGGAAAACTTGGTAGCCTCCCCAAGACAAATGGGTAAAACCCCTGTAGCCAACGGATCAAGACTGCCCGTGTGGCCTGCTTTGGCCGCATTAAACAGCCGCTTGACCCGCTGCAGCACTTCATTGGAAGAAGCACCGTACACCTTATCAACGATAATAATACCGTTTACTGGACGGCCACGATTGACGCGTCGACCTCTTCTGGCCATGACTTATTCCTCCGAATCTTCTTCTCTGCGCTTACCCGCCTCAGCGTCTTGAGCGACCGCCTCTTCAATCAGCGAAGAGAGAAAAGCGCCCCGGCTCAGGCTGCTGTCAAAATGGAAACGCAGCTGAGGCGTATATCTCAACTTTATCGCCCTGGCCAGCTGGGAACGCAGAAAACCAGCAGCCTGACTCAACACCTTCAGTGATTCATCAATCTGTTCCTGGTCATCAACCCCCAGGAACGAAACATACACATCAGCAAAAGCCAGATCCCGGCTGACTTCAACAATACTGACGGTAACCATGCCCAAACGAGGGTCTTTCATTTCCAGCTGAATAAGCTGAGCCAGCTCTTTCTGCATCTGGTCAGCCACCCGTTGGGTACGACTGTATTCTTTTGCCATTGAAAAATTACTCCGAGACGGAACCACAACACCCGAGGACCCAAAGGACCTAAAGGCCTAAAGGCATAAAAGGCACGAAGACACATGACGACGATTCGCCACCTTCTGACATGAAAGGTGCGAATCCATGCTCTACAACTCAAGTCAAAAGCTTAGGGAAGTGGCATTATAGAAAGTACCAGCCCTCCGTCATTCTCGCGAAGGCGGGAATCTACCACGCAGTGGGTCCCCACCTTCGCGGGGATGACGGTGGTATATTCTTAATTGCAGCTTCCCTTAATCTACCTTTGTGACTTTGTGCCTTTGTGGTTCCCAAAAAAACACCCTCTCCATCCAGCATCTGAATCGAAAAGAGTTGGAAGTGCACATATCAGAAAGCCCGCGGTTTAGGCCGCGGGCTTTCTATCTCAACTTTCTATCTCAACTTTCTATCTCAACGGCCTGAAAACTGATTAAAGTGTGCGTTTAACTTCAATCGTTTTGTACACCTCAATCTTGTCACCAGGCTTAACATCGTTGTAGTTCTTAACGGCGATACCACACTCCATACCGTTACGAACCTCACTCATGTCATCCTTGTATCTACGCAGAGATTCCAGCTCCCCTTCGTAGATAACCACGTTCTCACGCAGTACACGAATACGGTCATTACGGTAAACAGTACCTTCAATAACCATACAACCAGCCACCGCACCGAACTTCGGCGAACGGAAGACTTCACGAACCTCGGCCACACCGGCAATCTGCTCACGGGTATCAGAACCCAGCATACCGGTCAGTGCTTTTCTCACGTCATCAATAATGTCATAGATAACACTGTAATAACGGAGATCCACCTCTTCAGCGTCGATAATCTTGCGGGCTGACGCATCGGCACGCACGTTAAAGCCAACAATAACCGCATTGGACGCCAGGGCCAGGTTCGCATCCGTTTCAGAAATACCACCAACACCGCTGGAGATAACTCTTACTTCAACTTCGTCATTACCCTGCTCTTGCAGTGAGCTGGTCAGCGCCTCAAGAGAACCTCGAACGTCCGCCTTAAGCACAATGTTCAGCTTCTTCGTCGGTTCAGTGCCCATTCTGGAGAATACATTCTCCATCTTGAAGGCCTGCTGACGAGCCAGCTTCACTTCGCGGAATTTACCCTGACGGAACAGGGCAATTTCGCGAGCCTTACGCTCATCACGAACCACCAGCATTTCATCACCGGCATGTGGAGTACCATCCAGACCCAGGATTTCTACCGGAATAGAAGGACCCGCTTCTTTGATCGGCTTGCCATTTTCATCCAGCATGGCACGAACACGACCGAATTGCTGACCCACCAGGATATTATCACCCTGTTTCAACATGCCTGCCTGAACCAGTACCGTAGCCACAGGTCCGCGCCCTTTATCCAGACGGGACTCGATAACAACGCCTCGGGCCGGACCTTCATTTGGTGCGCTCAATTCAAGCACTTCAGCCTGAAGAATAACGGCTTCCAGAAGTTCTTCCACGCCCTCACCCGTCAAGGCAGACACTGGCATAAACTGTGTATCACCACCCCATTCTTCCGGGATGACATCACGGGCAGACAGTTCATTTTTAACGCGATCCGGATCAGCGTCTTCCTTATCCATCTTGTTGACGGCGACCACAATCGGCACGCCAGCCGCTTTCGCGTGCTGAACCGCTTCTTCGGTCTGAGGCATTACGCCATCATCCGCAGCAACAACAAGAATAACGATATCCGTCGACTTGGCTCCACGAGCACGCATTGCGGTAAATGCTGCGTGTCCCGGTGTATCCAGGAAGGACACCATGCCACGATCCGTTTCCACATGGTAAGCACCAATGTGCTGGGTAATACCACCCGCTTCACCGGCCTGAACACGACTCTTGCGAATATAATCCAGCAGCGATGTCTTACCATGGTCAACGTGACCCATAACGGTAACAACCGGCGCACGGGGTTTGGCTTCATAACCTGTATCAACATGCTGATTATCAACCAGCGTATCTTCGATCGCGTCCGCCTTGGTCAGCTTGTATCTGTGGCCCAACTCTTCAACCACAATACTGGCAGTTTCCTGATCGATAACCTGGTTAATGGTTACCATCGAGCCCATTTTGAACATGGCCTTGATAACATCTGCCGCCTTGATTGCCATTTTATTGGCCAGCTCAGCAACCGTGATCGCTTCCGGAATGGAAACCTCTCGCAGCACAGGCGCTGTCGGCCTGGTAAAGCCGTGAGCCGCCATGGATTCAGGCGTCATGGTACGGGAAAACTTACGACTGCCACCACGACGGTCATCACGCTCATTACGACCACGACGACGAGGCTGATCATCAGTGTCATTACGACGATCTTTGCCCTTGGTGCCACGCTTGTTACGAGACTTACGATCATCAGCCGGTGGCGCATCACCAAAGGATGGCGCCGCTCCAGCACCTGGAGCACCGCCCGGACGAGGACCACGATCACCCGCACCCGCTGGACGAGAACCACGATCACCCGCACCTGCTGGGCGAGGACCACGATCACCCGCTGGACGAGGACCACGATCACCCGCACCCGCTGGGCGAGGACCACGATCACCTGCACCCGCTGGGCGAGGACCACGATCACCTGCACCCGCTGGGCGAGGACCACGATCACCTGCACCCGCTGGGCGAGGACCACGATCACCTGCACCCACTGGGCGAGGACCACGATCACCAGCCGGACGGGCACCACGATCATCTCTCTGACCACGATCACCAGCCGGACGGGCAGCGCGATCATCTCTGCGCTGACCACGATCATCCTGCCTTCTATCAGCTTGCGGCGCGCCTTTAGCTTTATCAGCCTCGCCTGCACTCTGATCTTCAGCGGCATCGCGCTTAACATAAGTGCGCTTTTTCCGCACCTCTACGTTAACCACCTTGTTCGCACCAGCACTGCCACCAGACACATTCATGCGGCTGACAGTCTTACGTTTCAGCGTAATTTTGGTTGGTTCGGAACCGGTACCGGCATCACCATGAGCTTGCTTCAGGTGGGCCAGCAGCTGCTGTTTTTCTACATCGGACACAGATTCTTTGCCGCTGCTTTTAGTCAAGCCTGCGTCTTTCATCTGCTGCAACAACCGCTCCACTGGAGCGCCGACCACTGCCGCGAGTTGCTCTACGGTTACATCTGCCATTCACACTTCTCCTCTCAGTGGCCCGCTCAGTTAGCCGCTTCTTCAAACCACGGTTTGCGCGCTGTCATGATCAGCTCACCAGCACGATCTTCGGTCAACCCTTCAATATCAAAAAGGTCATCCACCGACTGTTCTGCCAGATCTTCCATCGTGACAACACCGCGACTGGCCAGCTCATAAGCCAGATGCTGTTCCATACCTTCCATATTCAGAAGGTCATCAGCAGGCTGAGCACCATCGAGCTTTTCTTCCTGGGCAATGGCCTGAGTCAGCAACTGATCCTTGGCCCTTGAGCGCAACTGTTCGACCATATCTTCATCAAAACCTTCAATGGCCAGCATTTCCTCCAGAGGAACATATGCAATCTCCTCCATGGAGGTAAAACCTTCTTCTACGAGCAGTTCAGCCAGATCAGCATCAACATCCAGTCGATCAACAAACGTCTGAACAACCTTGCCCGCTTCTTCCTGCTGCTTTTCCGCAGCATCGTTTTCTGTCATGACGTTCAGGATCCAGCCGGTCAACTCACTGGCCAGACGGACATTCTGTCCACCGCGACCAATGGCCTGAGCCAGGTTGTCTTCACTGACGGCAATATCCATTGTGCCCCGGTCTTCATCAACAACAATGGAAGCCACTTCTGCTGGCTGCATGGCATTGATGACGTACTGAACCGGGTTGTCGTCGTAAAGAACAATATCAACCCGTTCATTACCCAGTTCGCCGGAAACGGCTTGAACCCGGGCACCGCGCATACCAACACAGGCACCCACCGGGTCAATACGCCCGTCATTGGTTTTAACCGCAATTTTGGCTCGTGAGCCCGGATCCCTGGCAGCGCCACGAATCTCGATAACTTCTTCAGAAATTTCCGGAACTTCAATCCGGAACAGCTCTACCAGCATTTCAGGCACGGTTCTGGAAAGCATAAGCTGAGGACCACGCCCTTCCGTTGATACTTCCAGAAGCAGGGCACGAACATGGGCCCCCATCCGAAAGTTTTCCCGGGGCAACGTCTGATCTTTCTTTAAAACCGCTTCAGCATTATTACCCAGGTCAACAATGATGCTGTCCCGGGTTGTTTTCTTGACGGTTCCTGAAACCAGGGCACCCATTTTATCCTGGTATTGTTCAACCATCTGGATGCGTTCAGCTTCACGCACCTTCTGAACAATAACCTGTTTGGCGGCCTGGGCAGCAATACGCCCAAAGCCTACAGAATCAATGGGCTCTTCCCAGACACTCCCGATTTCAAGGGACTCATCCTGCTCCTTGCCTTCATCAAGGGTCAGATGCATGCCTGCGAATTCAAAATCCTCATCAGCAACCACAGTCCAGCAACGGAAAGTATCGTACTCTCCGCTGGACCGGTTAATCGCCACCCGGATATCCACTTCGGTTTCATACCGTTTTTTGGTCGCAGTCGCCAGAGCGGATTCTAACGCCTCAAAGATAACTCCGGGCGGTACTCCCTTCTCATTGGATACGGACTCTACGACCAACAGAATTTCTTTACTCATACTCTGCCTCGCCTATGCTGAACCAGTCCATGCCTACGCCAACACATCCCTGTTCACTAACCGGGATATCCGCCCGGCCTGATGAATAATTCAGTCGAACTGTGGTATCACCTGCGCCTTGTCGATACTATCGACAGGCAACAGAAGCTCATGGCCATCGGCCTCTATAACAACATCCTGACCTTCAATCCCCTTGATGACACCCTGATACTTACGGCGCCCTTCAAAAGGCACCCTCAGGCGTATGTTGACCCTATACCCAGCCATCATTTCATACTGCTCAAGCCGGAATAACGGCCTGTCCAATCCCGGAGAAGATACTTCCAAGGTATATTCGTCCGCAATTGGGTCTTCTACGTCCATAACAGCACTGACCTGACGACTGACCTTTTCGCAATCTTCCAGGGCAATGCCACTATCTGCATCAATATAAACCCGAAGCATCGAATTCCGCCCACGGGAAACAAATTCAATACCCCAGAGGCGGTAATCAAGCGACTCCACGATCGGCTCGATAAGTGCCTCCAGCTGCGACTGCTTACCTGCCACGACTGAATACCTGCTAGAAAAACAATGTTAAACAAAAAAGGGGCTATAAAGCCCCATAGATTTGCACAACGACCAAGCTGGCCATCACACATCAATTACTCGCTACCTAATAAAAAACCCCGCAAAGGGGGTTTTCATGGGTTTGGTAGCGGGGGCTGGATTCGAACCAACGACCTTCGGGTTATGAGCCCGACGAGCTACCAGACTGCTCCACCCCGCATCAAAGTGTTCATCAGTATACTGCGGCAAACGCCACCTGACAACCTCTCCCAAACATCAAATCAACTGTTTTTCAACTATTGAAAACGCTGAACAGTTAATCAAAGAAACTTGTAGAAACAATACGTTAACCAGCAACAGTAAAAACTCTATGCCATAAAAACCGCACTATTATGTACTTTTTTCCAGCGCTGTCAACACATCAGGAATACAATTATCGCAAACCTGCCAATAACCTGGGGAACTCTCTTAGCCTGAAACTGTCTGACTATACAAATTGACCTGAAAACCAACCAATAATGCGTGAGCTTCTTGACCACTCTCTGACATCCCTTCAACACATACCATTACCTCAAGAAGAACCCCATCACAATAGGGCATCTACCACTCAATTTTACGGTTTTGAAACCGTCGCACTTCCACCCGGAGAGCAAACAAACAACAGGACGTTGGGATGATGCAAAACCCCATCGCGGGCGCAAGCAATTGCATACCAGATCCAAGAAATAAAATCTCACCAGCTATAGAAATACAATTGGCTAACAGGAATAATAATGACTCTCCATCAGAAGCACCGCCAGCAAAGAAATCCGGCAAGAATGCAACCAGCTGCACCCAAAAAAACCAGCCTGAAGCCCGCGTGCCAGAGGCTCAAAATATTCTGAGTAATATTACGCCAAACACTTCACAGCCTGGTAAAAACCTTTCTGAAGTACATAATATGTCCAAGAATGATCGTAAAATTTTTTATGATTCAATTAGCGATAAGAATAAAGTTTCAAAGATCAGGCGCGGATGTAGAGTATTTTCAAACAGAATAAAAGCACAAGAAAGCCGAGATAAAAATAAACAAACGCTTGTGCAACTTAAAGAAGACTCTGAGCGACTTAAAGAATTGACGAAAAAGAATAGCACACCATAAACTTATATAAAGAAACACGCCGACTCCAATCCTCCAGTGTTTCTCTACGTTACATAAACCCACTCTTTACCCATAAAAAGGGTTATATCCAGTCCGAAAGAGTCTGATGAACGCCGTGGCGAACAGGGCAAACGGCCACGATGGCATAAGTGATGCATTAAAATACGATGAAAGCATTAAGTAATAAGAAGAGACCTGAGCAATGAATCTCATCGATCTGATTCAGTTTTTTTCCCATCAGGACAGACAGTCATTTTCCCTGCAGGGTAATTTCGGAACCATTCACCTAACACTCGAATCACACGACGACACCAGCACATACCAGATCAACTGTAACTATAAATCACTTACACGACATGGCTGGCATTACAAAACCCGGCAGGCCGGAGGCTTCCGATTATCAACAGCCTGCTGCCTGGCAGCTTGCGTCATGTTTGGGGAGGAGCAGGTTACGCAAGGGATGATTCAGAAAATCAACAAGGAACTGGAGACATAGGAATAAGGTATCTCATCCGCATCAGGTTTACAGATACAGTAGCCAGATGGGTCATAACCACAAAGACACGCTGGCAAGGTGACAGACTGAATACTGACAGCCTGCTGATAGGCCCTATCGTTTCCCTGAAGCGACACAAGCCCTTCAGCCGAACCCATCGAGGAATAACATTCCCCCTCCATGGCATGCTCATTATCGCCAGTCGCAACATACTCGGCAGCGTCGGGCAGCAAGGATAAAGGCGGCTGACTATAATTGGAAAAAGAATTAGAGGAGGTGGGAGAAAGGTTGAAATAGCTGACTTGCTCAAAGGGGAAAATTGGATTCTAAATAGCTCGGAAAAATATTCTCTGAATGAATGTCAAGATACAAAAAAAGCCGCAAGAATAAATTCTCACAGCTCTGATTTGGTGCCGAAAACGAGACTCGAACTCGCACGCCCATACAGGCACTGCCCCCTCAAGACAGCGTGTCTACCAATTCCACCACTTCGGCCTTAACTGTCGCTTTGAACGACAGCTGAAGTATTTCTGAAAACCCTTTATAAATCAATAAGATTTAAATCTCATTTAGTGCTTTCAGAGCTGCCTGAGTCACTACTCTCGACGGGCTGCGACTCTATCATAGGCGCATCATTTCCGGTAGTACTTTCTAACGTATCAACCGAAAAAGGTGCGTCATTGACTGGCAAAGTCTGCTCTATCTGAATAGAAGGCAAACCAGCATCAGTAACACCGTCTGCTTTCTGTCTGGCCATCATCGCCAGACCAAGACTGGTCACAAAAAAGACCGTAGCCAACACCGCTGTTGTTCGACTCAGAAAATTAGCTGAGCCCTGACTTCCAAACACCGTTTGAGAAGCCCCTGAGCCAAAACTGGCTCCCGTTTCTGCACCTTTGCCCTGCTGCAGCATGATCATGGAGATCACACCAACAGCTACCAGCACGTGCACAAGAAGAATAATGCTTTCCATTACTAGCCCGCAGCGTGACAAATCACCTTGAAATCAGCAGCTACCAGCGAAGCTCCACCAATCAGACCACCATCAACATCAGGCTGGCCCATCAGTTCTGCCGCGTTGCCAGCCTTCATGCTACCACCATACAGAAGACGAGTTCTGTCCGCCATGGACGGATCGTTCTCTGCCAGTAGCGCACGAATGTCAGCATGGACTTCCTGCGCCTGTTCTGGTGTTGCAGTCAGACCAGTACCAATAGCCCAAACTGGTTCATAGGCAATTACAAAATTAGCTAAACGCTCCGGACCGGCAGCCCGAAGCACAGTGTTAATCTGATGAGCAACTACCTTCATAGTGTCGCCAGATTCGCGCTCGGAAAGGGTCTCACCCACACAAAGGACGGGGACCAGACCCTGATCAACCAGAGCGCAGAATTTCGCTGCCACATCAGCATCGGTTTCTCCAAAAAGAGAACGACGCTCGGAGTGGCCAATCAATACATATTCACAGCCAAGGTCTTTGGCCATCAGAGGAGAGGTCTCACCGGTATAGGCACCTGACAACTGGTCGGATACATTCTGTACACCGAACTTAACAGATGAACCCTTCAGCAAGTCACCAACCTGCTGAACATATACGCTAGGTGGAAAAACGAGCACCTCAGCACTGGTGTCAAGCCCAGAAAGGATTCCATCAACAAGCTCACGGATACTGTCTGAAGATCCATTCATCTTCCAGTTTCCGGCTACCAGTGGCTGACGCATACCGCTTACCTCTTTGATCGCGAGGCCGAAATATACCCTGAAAGCCAGTCACATACAACAGGCCAGCCGCTTTCTCCAACCGGACAAACAGAAATATAAAAGCGGTTTTAAAGTGTTCTCCGGAGTTAATTTCAGAATTGATTTCCGGTGTCAAAGCCGAAGGTGTAAAAAAATATCTGCACCGGAGGTTACTCAGCACATCTCTCTGGTAACCACTTCAACCAGCTTCCCAACCTGAGCTTTAACCATTTCCTCATTTTCCCCCTCAACCATGACCCGAATCACCGGTTCAGTTCCAGACGGTCTCAGCAACACCCGACCTTTTCCGGCCATTTCAGCTTCCGCCTGTTTCACCGCAGCAACAATACCTGGAATAGTATCGGTATCCCGTTTATTTTTAACCCGGACATTAATCATGATTTGAGGATAAAGGGTAATGCCACTGACCATTTCAGAAAGTGACTGACCAGTGCTCTGCATGGCTTTCAGAACCTTCAGCGCTGCAACAATCCCATCTCCCGTGGTAGAAGCATCCCGGCAGATAATATGACCGGACGACTCGCCACCCAGCTGCCAGTCATTAGCCATCAACAACTCGTTCACATAACGATCCCCGACATTCGCCCGGACAAAGGGGATACCGGCCACCTCCAGTGCTTTTTCCATACCAAGGTTGGTCATCAGCGTTCCAACAACCCCGCCTTTCAGAACTCCCCTGGAATGGCGATCCATGGCAATAATAAACAACAGTTGATCACCATCAACGATCTCGCCTTTATCATCCACCATAATGACCCGGTCACCATCACCATCAAAGGCAATCCCCAGATCGGCACCTGCCTCTTTCACTCTGGCCGCCATACTTGCAGGATTGGTGGAACCTGCATTCTCATTAATATTGACACCATCAGGGCTGGTGCCAATAGCAATAACATCAGCCCCCAGCTCACGGAAAACCGCCGGACCAACCTGGTAAGTTGCACCGTGACCTGCATCGATAACAATCTTCATACCACGCAGATTCAGTTGCTGAGAGGTACTACCCTTGCAGTACTCAATGTACCGACCAGCAGCGTCATCCATCCGGGTTACCTTACCCAGACTTTGCGAATCAACCACCTCAATATCTGACTCAAGCAGCGCTTCAATCTTGCGCTCCACCTCATCAGAAAGTTTGGTACCATCACCCGCAAAAAACTTAATACCATTGTCGTAAAATGGGTTATGAGAAGCACTGATCACGATACCTGCCTGCCCATTGAACGTACGAGTCAGATAGGCAATCGCTGGTGTTGGCATAGGACCCGTTAAGACAACGTCAATACCTGCAGCGGAAAGACCCGCCTCAAGCGCTGACTCAAACATATAGCCAGAGATACGGGTATCCTTGCCAATGATCACCTTACCTTCACCTTCTTCAGCCAGCACACGACCAGCCGCCCAACCCAGCTTCAGGACAAAATCCGGTGTAATCGGAAAGTCACCAACCTTCCCGCGAATTCCGTCGGTACCAAAGTATTTGCGCGCCATAACCGTTTACCAAAAGTTCATTTGAAAGTAATAACCGATAATGATCTCACTCATTAAAGTGAACCACCAGTACTACGAAGCAACTTTGGTAATAAAAGATAAGTTATGAAAAGCGCAAAACCGGAGATATCAGGGAAGGGCAATTAAAAAACTACCGGTTAACTCTAAACTGTCATCCTGTAAAATCCCTGTGCGGAATGACAGCGGAGAAACAGAAAAATAATTATGCTTCGTCAACTGCCTCAAGAAAACGGAGAACATCAACCGTTTCCCGTACATCATGCACACGGATAATATGAGCCCCGGCTTGTGCCGCCAGCATGGCAGCAGCGAGACTCCCCGGCAGACGGTCTTCAGTATCACGGTCAATCGTTGCACCAATAAATGACTTGCGTGACATACCGGCCAATACCGGCAAACCCAGTTCATGAAAACGACGTAATCCTTTGAGGATTTCAAGATCATAGACCGGTGTCTTGCCAAACATCCCGCCACCAAAACCCGGATCAAGAATCAACCGATCTCTGACAATACCCGCGCCCTCACAACGCTCCACACAATCCATCAGGTACTGGCTGACTTCCTCCACTACATCACCATAAACAGGCACAAAACCAGCTTCAGGCTGATCAATAAGCGAATGCATAAGAACCACCGGCACCCTTGTCTCTGCCGCCGCTTCCAGAGCCCCTTCGCGATGCAGGGCTCGCACATCGTTGATCATCCCAGCCCCCGCCTTAATGGTCTCCCTGATCACCAGCGGGGAGCTGGTATCAATAGAAACAATCACATTAAAGCGAGAGACCAGGCCTTCTATCACCGGCAAAACACGTTCCAGCTCCTGTTCCTGAGTGGGAGGGCCAGAGGCATCCGGTCGGGTTGACTCCCCACCAACATCAAGAATGTCAGCCCCATCCTTAATCATCTGCTCGGCTACATTCAGCCAATTATCAGGGCATCGACTGCCTTCATAAAAAGAGTCCGGGGTGACATTTAACACGCCCATCACTCTTGGCTTACTCAGATCCAGTATTTTGCCTGCACAATTCAACGTAAATTCTTTGCTCATGGAAGCTCCTCAGATCTTGAGGCAACCAGACATTCTTATTCGCAGTTGCCTGCCTCACCAATATTCCCAGCCTTGTAACAGGCATAAAAAAGGGCAGGATAAACCTGCCCTTCTCAATCATAGACCCGACTTTGAATCAGTGCTCCCCTGCGGGCCCACCAATTGAACTGTCACCGTCTTTTTTATCAGTCTCTTCTGTTTTCACTTCCGGCTCATCAGCTGCAGCGTTAACGCCACCATCACCATTGTTCTCATCACCGGAATCCTTCGGTGGGCGAACTTCACGACCGGTCATGATGTCCTCAATCTGGTCGCTGTCGATGGTCTCATACTGGATGAGTACTTCCGCCATTTTATCCAGCTTGTCGCGGTTATCCACAAGAATCTGTTTAGCCCGACCATAGCATTCATCAATAAGCTGACGAACTTCCTGATCAATAAGCTTTGCCGTTTCACCGGAAATATGCGAACGCGAACCGCCACTGCCAAAGTTTTTGCCCAGAAAGACTTCACCTTCATCTTCATCATAAAGCAGTGGGCCCAGCTTCTCAGACAGACCCCACTTGGTCACCATACTCCGGGCAATCTGGGTAGCCCGCTGAATATCGTTGGACGCGCCGGTGGTAACGCCATCCTTACCAAGGGTCATCTCTTCAGCGATACGACCACCAAACAGAGAACAAATCTGACTCAGCAATGCCTGACGACTCTGGCTATAACGATCTTCTTCCGGCAGGAACATGGTGACACCCAGCGCACGGCCACGAGGAATGATACTCACCTTGTACACTGGATCATGGTCCGGCACCGACCGACCCACAATGGCGTGACCCGCTTCATGATAAGCGGTGTTACTTTTTTCCTTATCACTCATCACCATGGACTTACGCTCTGCGCCCATCATGATTTTGTCTTTCGCCTGATCAAACGCTTTCTGGCCGACCGTACGCTGATCAGCCCGGGCAGCAAACAAAGCCGCCTCATTCACCAGGTTAGCCAGATCCGCTCCGGAGAAACCCGGAGTACCGCGAGCAATTTCCGTTGGCTTAACATCGTCGGATACAGGCACTTTGCGCATATGCACTTTCAGAATCTGTTCACGACCACGAATGTCGGGCAGACCCACCACAACCTGACGGTCAAAACGACCAGGACGCAACAGTGCAGGATCAAGAACATCCGGACGGTTAGTGGCGGCAATAACAATGACACCGTCGTTTCCCTCAAAACCATCCATTTCAACCAGCAGCTGGTTCAGGGTTTGCTCACGCTCATCGTGACCACCGCCCATGCCAGCACCCCGGTGACGACCCACCGCATCAATTTCATCAATAAAGATGATGCAGGGTGCCTGCTTCTTGGCCTGCTCAAACATGTCGCGGACACGTGAGGCACCAACACCCACAAACATTTCCACAAAGTCAGAGCCGGAAATGGTAAAGAACGGAACTTTGGCTTCACCGGCAATGGCTTTGGCGATCAGGGTTTTACCCGTTCCCGGAGGCCCCACCATCAGGACACCCCGAGGAATACGACCACCCAGACGCTGGAACTTACCCGGATCTTTCAGAAAGTCCACCAGTTCCTGCACGTCTTGCTTGGCTTCTTCAACACCGGCAACGTCAGCAAATGTGGTTTTAATCTGGTCTTCAGATAGCAGGCGCGCCTTGCTCTTGCCAAAGCTCATGGGACCACCACGGCCACCACCACCGCCCTGCATCTGGCGCATGAAAAACATAAACACAGCCAAAATCACCAGAATCGGGAAGCTGGCTACCAGCAACTGAGTCCAGATGCTCTGCTTCTCGATCGGCTTGGATTCCACCTGAACCTTGCCAAGCAAAAGTTCATCCATCAATTTGTTATCAGGAACCGCTGGTGGCAGGTTCGTTTCAAAACGCTCGCTGTTACTCAACAAGCCGTTAATGGTAAAGCCGTCAATGACCACCTTACTGACCTGCCGATTTTCAACCATACTGATGAAATCAGAGTAGGCAACCTTCTGGGTAGACGACTGCATGCCATCAAAGTTTTTAAAGACGGTCAATAACACCAAAGCGATTATGACCCAGAGAATCAGATTTTTTGCCATATCATTCAAGGGGCTAACCTCTCTTGAGCGCTCTATTGAGCGTGCTTAAGCCTCAGGTAATCGTTCAGGAAAGTACGTTCCCCTGGCCCGCTTAATTATGTATTAATGGTTAACTTCAACGATACACGATCAGTTAACAGTACGACAGTGATTGTCTTCTATCACCATGATAAATGCATTCTATAAATAGAAGCATTACATCACCCTCTGAAGCCTGAGGCGAGAAGATAAACCTCTCTGGAGCGCGTCCGGGAAGCCGCAGGCTTTCGGGTTTGTACCTTGCCAAAACTGGTTTTTATATCTTTCAGGCAGGCATCAAAGCCCTCACCCTGAAACACTTTAGCCAGCAAGACACCGCCTTCACGCAACACCTGCCGGGACAGCTCCAAAGCCAACTCCACCAGATACATCGCGTTGGGCTGATCAACCGAGAGTGCTCCACTCATATTGGGGGCCATATCGGAAATTACAAGGTCTACTTTATCGGCACCAATGGTTGCCAGTATCTGCTCCAATACCAACTCTTCGGTAAAGTCACCCTGAACAAAATCAACGCCGGCAATCCCGTCCATCGGCAGGATATCAGAAGCAACGATTCGCCCCTTATCACCCACCAGTTGAACGGCCACCTGAGACCAGCCTCCCGGCGCTGCACCGAGATCAACGACCTTGCTGCCCGGACGTAAAATTTTATCCTTCTCCTGAATTTCCAGAAGTTTATAGCTGGCTCTGGATCGCCACCCATCTTTTTGCGATTGCTTTACATAATGATCGTCAAAGTGCTCTTTCAACCAGCGACCACTACTTTTGGATCTCGCCATAATCTTTGTGCAAACTGCCTATGTAAACCTGATAGTTGTATTAGACAACCATGAGTTGGAAAACTGAAAGGGATAAGCCAGACTCTGAAACAAAATAGCTGAAAAAACAATCAGCTAACCAAGTGACAGCCACGGGAATAATATCTTATCCATCATGACGGTGATAGCGGAAGAAGCCAAAAGATTCGGCGATAAACTAAGTATTACTGTGTATTACAAGTTAATACTTACCACAGATTTCTGCCGATTCAACGCTCTGCTCACCCACCCGTACAGAGCTCGTAATAACCAACAGTCGCAACACTACCATCAAGGTAAGTATTATTCGCCACTGCCGGAAAAACACAGGACCATGTGACCTTGCAGCCTCCATAACACGCTGATAGCCCCCTTCCCCAAAGAGCAAACGAGCGGCAGATAGACTTCCCTCAACAGCCAGAAAACGATAGCATGCCCGCCGAAAGCTTTATTACGTTGTCGAGTGATGTTTGTGACCAGCCACTACCTCAAAAGTGGCCAAAGAGCACCCTGTTGCTATCCATTCTCTTCGACAACCGGTAACCATGGCAGGTAAATGTCAATTTTCAGAAATTGCTTTACTGCCCCATCTGCATGAACGAAACCTTCTCCAGAAAATCATGTCATACCCATCAAGAAGCCGTGTATGACGGTTTGTCATTGAACGATATCACCAGGAATAGCAAACATGAGTTTAAACGCCGCTAAAAAAAAGCATTTTCGTAGTATTGGTCACAACCTGAATCCGGTAGTGATCGTAGCTGATAAGGGACTAACCGATAGTGTCATTGAAGAAACACTGAGAGCCCTGAACGATCACGAGCTTATTAAAGTGAAGCTTGCCATTGGAGACCGTGAGATCCGCCAGCAAGTGATCAGCAACTTAATCAGTGCGACCAACGCCGACCTTATTCAAACCATCGGAAAGGTCGCCCTGCTATTCAAGGCAGCTGACAAGCCAAATCCAGCGCTTTCTAACCTGATGAGAGTTCAGGGGTGATACTCCCCGCCTTATCATACCCGAGGGCTCGAGAGCCTAAAGGCGAGGCTTCTGACTTCACAGGCTACTGCCAGTCTATAACGACTGGACTTACACAGAAGCCTCCATCAGCAGTAGTGGGGTGCCCCTCCACTATTTTGTAAATCTTGTAGCACTGTAAAACAGCCATCGCTTGGTTATCGTCAACGGCTGCTTTACTGATAGATCTGGGGGAGTGTAGACCATGACAAGAGACACAAGCGGAACGCTCGCCGCGTTCCCGTCTTATATCCCCGCCCGTTTGGACCCACAAGACTCGAGAACCCGAGGGCCTGAAGGCGAGGGTTTACGACTGTTTTTCTAACGGTTAACCATAGAAAAGGCCGCAACAGCGGCCTTTTTCTTAACTATCGAACCCAACCTTACTGACCCGCTACCTTTGCAGCCATCATTGCCTGCAATGTATAAATATTGGTCTTACGGTTAAACTCCATCTGCGTAGGCTCTGGCTGCCCTGAAACCCAGATTTTCAATTCAGCATCCAGATCAAAATGACCTGCCGACTCCACGGTAAACATGGTAATTGATTTATACGGTATCGAACGATACTCAACCTTCCGCCCTGTCAGCCCCTGCTTATCAATAAGAATAAGACGATGATTGGTCAGCACCACCATATCCCGAATCAGCTTATAGGCAAGCTCAATCGATTCAGAAGGATTGAGGATGGTTGACAGATCTTCCATTGCTTCCGCTTTGGTCATCTCCCCGGCGTTACCCAGCAGGGCGTCAAACAGGCCCATAGTATTTCTCCTTAATATTTACAGGTTATTAGAAGTACATCTCAATAAGGCCCCGATAAACCACAAGTGATTATTCAGGCTGGTATAACTCAACCGGAAGACCGTCAGGATCCTGTATAAAAGTGAAGCTGGCCTGCGTATATGGATCAACCCTGACAGGCTCCGCTGTAATGCCATTCTCAGAAAGCATTTTTAGCGTTTCCTCCAGATGATCAACCTCAAAAGCCATATGGCGAAGTCCTCTGGCTTCGGGGTAACTCGGGCGAGAAGGCGCATTTTCGAAAATAAACAGCTCAATTTGCCCACCATCCGACATTACCAGATCAATTTTCCAGCTGCCCCGACCCTCCTGATAGTACTCCCCCACCACCTCAAACCCCAGAAGGTCCTGATAAAAATCCAAAGATGCCGCTTATTACTACCAATCATTGCCACATGGTGGAGGCGGGGATGCCGGCCGGGTGTTAATTTGTCTTTCTGCAACACACTCCTTTATGAAAGTGACGATAGTGATATCACTATGGTTTTTGGCGCCCCTCCGCACTAGCCAAAATATTGAAGTTTTTCTGGTAGCAGTTCTTTAGTGTTTTAAAGTTCTTAGCGCTTTCACATAACCGCTGTGCAACCTCAGGAAGTGTTGATGAGCACCATGCAACCTGGCTCGAGTACTGCACAGGATTAAACTTTATAAGCCGACTTTGACAAATCAGTTCTATCTCCTCCTGTGACAAGGTAGCCTTTGACTGATTTTCAAGCAGTAGCTTCATAATATTTTGAAGCGTCGTGATATGCGTCATTTGTGTTCCACTAGCGCCAGCTACGTCTTCACGGTGTTTACGCTCATCTGTTCGTGTATATGCATCTTTAGTGAAAGCAGCACGGTTGAAAGCAGCTTCAAGAAATTTCATTTTCCCGGCAAAGGTACGTGAGCCTTCTTCATGAAACAATCGCCACTCAATCTTATCCAAGCTTGATTGTGCTGCAAGTGTGGCCATCAAAGGAGTCACTGACTTGCTACTATTTCGATCTCCATTACGGCCATCCCGTAAATTCCCGTCCATCCACCATTCCTTCCGTTCAGCTTCCCGGTCACGGTACTTCCAGATATCTTCTATCTCAGATAGATGAGACTGCATACGATGGTAAAAAGAGAACCCATCAGTCAAACTTGAGCCTGCCGGACAGGTAAAGACCGGGCTTTTATCAACCCATTCACAAATAAACCTTATATTGACATCATCTTTTGATTTTATGCCTTGCTGCAGCAATTCTTCAGCTTCACCCTGAACCGCTTCCAAATGGGCTTTCTGGGTTTCAGATGGATTAAACAGCCTCTCAGGACCTGATGACCAGAACCCTTTTGCCGGAGGCGTGTAAGGAAAAGAACCATCCTTACCTATTGTTTTGTTAGCAATAATATAAAAATAGAGTGTGTCGAGACATTCCGCATTCGTTTTCAGCGGCAAGTGACCAAAAGCACCGGATAACCTTTTAATAAAGAGATCCTCACCAGGTACTGAAGACTTATCATGAGCAAACTTCAGAATTTCAAGCAATGGCGCTCGTTGCTGAGACATTAATTTTTGTTGCACAGCATCAACTTCAGCTTGTTTTTTCTGGAGTCTGAACTCATGGTTTTTATCTTTAGCTTTAAGATCAGACTCCAGCCTTAAACTTGTTTTTTCGGCGTTACGACAAGCCACCTGCGCTGTCTCAAGCCTTTGTTCAATATCGACTGCATGGTTAGCTAACTCAGAAAGCTTTCTTTCGCTTTCAACAATCTTAAACTTCTGATTAGAGTTTCTTAAATCTATTTCTTTTAAGTCACTCTGACAACGATCTGATTTTATCTTCCATTCTTCAGCTTGATGCTGAGCCTCCTCTAATCCTCTTGCTAAATTGGCTGTTTTTATCTCATGTTCAGCGTCATTACGAGAAAAGAGTTCCTGTAGACACCTTCTTTGTTCCTCATATTTTTTTTCTAACTCTTGACTTAGCCTCTGTATTTCTGTTTTTTCTATACTCGAAACACCTGCTGTATCTTCTTTGGTTTTGTTAACCTGGCTTTGCAGAAATTTGAGCTTATCTTGCTCCTCTTTAATATCTTCTGAGAGCTTTACCCCTGATTTATATACTTCAGCACAACTCCCCAATCCAATGAAACATCTTTCCATATTCGGCCGGTTTTTCGGATCATTTTCTACCATACTCAAAAGAAGAAGCTTCAGATTCGATACAAGATCCTTATTCTCCACCTCGAGCTTTGGTAGCAAATTTTCCAAATTCAGCTTAATACCTGTCTTTGAATAAGAACTGGCTTCAGCAACATCATATAAAGATGGATTATCAGAAAACAGATTTAATAATGTAACACCCAGGGAATACACCATCGTTTTTTCAGAAACAGTCCCATTACGGCGTTGTTCCGGAGAAGCATAAAACTGGAGAGTTCCAGGAGCGCATCCCTGACCAGTCAGCATAGAGGAATCCATCTTTGTCTTAGCTATGTCCGCAAGAATAAGTTTTATTGACCCAGTAGTGGGATCGTACGTCATGTTCTGCGGCATCACATGTGGATGCTTATGACCGGAAGCCACATAGCCTGTAAGACATGACAGGATTGAAACAGCGCAATTAAAGCGGGCCTCCTCAGTCCACTCCCCACTCACAAATTGCTGGGCCAAATCAGTACCCGGTACTTTCAGCTGGTCTAGATAGCGTTTACCAACAACAACTCCGGTGCCTAATGTTTTATTTTGTTCAATGTGAAGCCTTGCTTCACTTTTAGTCTTCCCGGTTTCTTCCTGAACATTCATAACTCGTTTATATTCAGGACCACAGGGTAATACCCACTCTTCATCAGAGATTCTTAACAGCTGATGACTTTCATAAACCAAGTTACTCTCTTCTCCTTTGGGAGGTGGATTCCCATAGCCATCCTTAATGTATATTAATACAGGCTGATGCGAACCCGTCCTTCTGAATCCTACCAGTGTATTTAAACCTTCAGTCTCATTGACGTTAATATAAAAATCAGGTGGTGTCGTTTGATGCATACCTCTCAACTCGTTATACATCCTATTTGCCCGCCTCACCTCTGAGCTGTCCAGAACCTCTTCCACGGCCTTAACCTCTGCAGGATAAGCATTTGAATTACCCCCTACCCTTTCCCCTCGTGGCTGGGACGTTACTACATGAGCAAGAGCATGAGCAGAATTAATCATTGTTAATACCTCAAAATCTAAATAGGTAATGTAACTCTGATCAAAAATAATGCTAATAGTTCACATTGCCTAAAATAAATCAGAATTAAGGACAGGTTATATTTGACCTGAATCCGTGACTTCGTGAGAGATAAATTTCGCTACATCTCTTGCCATGCTTGGCTTATAGCCTATAAATAGTGATTTCATTTTCTTCACTCACTGGATGCATTTTTGAAAAATCAAAAAAACAGCGTTTTTAATGGGTCGATAATCACCAAGCCTTTGCGCCATAAGGGTTGCCGGATTTTCCAATTTCCCGGGATTAATTAAGAAGTCACGGATTCAGGTTTGAGTTACTGGATAGACAGTTGAAAAAAAATGCAACGGACGCAACAAGCCTTGCTAGACTTGCTCTGTGCGGGTCTTTTGGTCGCAATAATGCGATCATTTCTCTGTCTTCAAAGTAATGTATTGTGTTTGGGACTTGCATAAAGGCAGCTTGAGCCTTGAATCATAATAACGAATGTTGCGCTAGTTGCGGTTTAATCAAGAGTAATGCTTACTAACTTAGTATTAAGCAAAGCCCAAAAAGCAGTTGCGAACTTTGAAGTAGATGGGAGTATTTGAAGAGAATAGTGAGAAGAAATTTTAAAGGTATAAAAAAGCCGGGCAAGCCCGGCTTTTTTATTACTTACGCTTAGTCTCAGGACTCAACTGCTTCAACAGCAGGGCGGTCCAGCAGCTCAACATAAGCCATTGGCGCGTTATCACCATGGCGGAAACCGCATTTGATAATACGGATATAACCACCTGGACGCTCTTTGAAACGCGGACCCAGATCAGTAAACAGCTTACCAACCGCAGCTTTGTCGCGCAGACGATCAAACGCTAAACGACGGTTAGCAACGCTGTCTTCCTTAGCCAGAGTGATCAGCGGTTCAGCAACACGACGAAGCTCTTTAGCTTTTGGCAGTGTTGTCTTGATTACTTCATGCTCAACCAGGGACGCAGTCATGTTCTTGAACATCGCCTTGCGATGAGAACTGTTCCGGTTAAGCTTGCGGCCACTTTTACGATGACGCATGGCACAAACTTCCTCTTCTTACTGAGAACAACCCTTTGTTGTTATAAAAAGTTGTTATATAAAACTTCATCAACGGTGGTTGTTCTCAGCCGCAATTAAGCAGAAATCTTGTCGTCACTCTTCAAACTGGCCGGTGGCCAGTTGTCGAGACGCATACCTAAGCTCAGACCACGAGAGGCCAGAACGTCCTTGATTTCAGTCAGGGACTTCTTACCCAGGTTCGGGGTCTTGAGCAACTCAACTTCAGTGCGCTGGATCAGGTCACCAATGTAGTAGATGTTCTCTGCCTTCAGGCAGTTTGCACTACGTACAGTCAGTTCGAGATCATCAACCGGACGGAGAAGAATAGGATCAACCTCATCTTCTTCCTTCACAGGCTCAGGCTCGGACTCACCTTCCAGATCAACAAACACAGCCAGCTGTTGCTGCAAAATAGTTGCAGCACGACGGATGGCTTCATCCGGATCCAGAGTACCATTGGTTTCCAGGTCAATAACCAGCTTGTCGAGGTCAGTACGCTGTTCAACACGAGCACTTTCTACGACATAGGAAACACGGTATACAGGGCTATAGGTGGCATCCAACTGCAGACGGCCGATAGCGCGAGTTTCCTCTTCATCCTGACGACGGCTGTCGGCTGATTCATACCCACGACCACGAGCAATCTTCAGTCTCATGTTCAGATTGCCCTTGACGTTCATGTGGGCAATAACATGATCTGGATTCACGATTTCAATATCGTGATCCAGCTGGATGTCAGCAGCTGTGACGACACCCTCACCTTTTTTGCTCAGCGTCAGAGTAACGCTGTCACGGCCAGTCATGCGAATAGCCAGACCTTTCAGGTTGAGCAGGATTTCAATAACGTCTTCCTGAACACCTTCAATAGCACTGTACTCATGCTGTACGCCATCAATCTCTACTTCAGTCACGGCACAGCCGGGCATGGAAGAAAGAAGAATGCGACGCAGGGCATTACCCAGGGTATGCCCAAAACCACGTTCCAGCGGCTCAAGGGTGACCTTAGCCCGTGTCAGACTGATTTCCTCGACATCAATGCGTCGAGGAGTTAGAAATTCAGTAACCGAATTCTGCATGGATGTTACACCCCACCTAACTGTCTATCCCTTACTTGGAGTACAGCTCGACGATCAAACTTTCGTTGATGTCAGCCGCCAGATCACTCCGCTCGGGCAGCACCTTAAAGACGCCTTCTTTCTTAGTGGCATCAACTTCTACCCACGTGGAGAAACCACGCTGAGCAGCAAGTTCAAGGGCCGCATTGATACGCAGCTGGTTTTTTGCCTTCTCACGAATAGCTACTGCGTCACCGGGGGCAACCTTGTAAGACGAAATATTTACAGTCTTACCATTAACCGTGACAGCTTTGTGGCTGACCAGCTGGCGTGCTTCTGCACGGGTAGAACCGAACCCCATGCGGTAAACCACATTATCAAGGCGAGACTCAAGAAGTTGCAACAGGTTTGAGCCTGTAGCACCCTTCAGACGGTCAGCTTCCTTGTAATAGTTACGGAACTGCTTTTCCAGTACACCGTAGATACGACGAACTTTCTGCTTCTCGCGAAGCTGAACACCGTAGTCAGAAAGACGACCACGACGCTGGCCATGCTGGCCTGGAGGATTATCTGCCTTGCACTTTGACTCGAGCGCACGCACACCACTCTTCAGAAAGAGATCAGTGCCTTCACGACGAGACAGCTTGCACTTGGGACCTATATATCTAGCCATTTACCGCTCTCCTGCTTATACACGCCGCTTCTTGGGCGGACGACAACCGTTGTGTGGGATCGGGGTAACATCAGTGATGTTATTGATCTTGAAACCACAAGCGTTGAGCGCGCGTACAGCGGATTCACGGCCTGGACCAGGCCCTTTAACATTCACGTCCAAATTCTTCAGACCGAACTCAGCGGCAGCACGACCGGCACGCTCAGCTGCAACCTGTGCAGCAAAAGGTGTGCTCTTACGGGAACCACGGAAGCCGGAGCCCCCGGCAGTAGCCCAGGAGAGTGCATTACCCTGGCGGTCGGTAATTGTCACGATAGTGTTGTTAAAAGAGGCGTGGATATGGGCGATGCCATCCACTACCGACTTTTTAACCTTCTTACGTGTACGAGTACCTGGCTTTGCCATATCAGAACAAATCCTGTATTAGAAAAGATCGTTGTTTGTTAATCAAAACAACGTTCTTACTTGCGAATCGGTTTGCGCGGACCCTTACGAGTACGGGCATTTGTCTTAGAGCGCTGACCACGAACCGGCAGGCCGCGACGATGGCGGATGCCACGGTAGCAACCAAGATCCATAAGGCGCTTGATGTTCATGCTGATCTCACGACGCAGGTCACCTTCGATGTTCAGTTTTGCAACTTCACCACGCAGGGATTCCAGCTGTTCTTCGCTCAGATCAGATATTTTGGCAGACGGCTTAACGCCGGTGGTAGCACAGAGCTTTTGAGCACTGGTCTTACCAACACCAAAGATATAGGTCAACGAGATAACGGCATGTTTGTTATCTGGAATGTTGACACCAGCAATACGGGCCATTCAATCATCTCCGTTATTACATTTAACCGTGTCTTAGCTAATTCTGTGTTTTTTTTTGCAAAAAACCAATTGAACTGAAACACGTCACCATAGCAGAGAGCTCAATAGAAACTATCAGGCTCCTGAACATGGCTGCTTCATCCTGAACAAATACTGACAGAGCCAAAACTCAACAATATTTATATCAGGTCGAAGGGCGGAAATTGTAATCCCCCTTTCGATAAAACACAACCGCTCATGAATAATTTCATGAACGGTTGTTTTTGCCTGAGGTCACATTAGACCAGAGTCCAGCCTATTGGAGAATCCGTAGATTCCCAATAATTTAGCCTTGACGCTGCTTGTGACGCGGTTCTGGACAGATCACCCGCACAGCACCTTTGCGCTTGATGACCTTACAGTTACGGCAGATTCTTTTTACAGACGCGCGTACTTTCATAATTTACTCCACTCTCTTTGGAGAGCAATCATTGCAGAGCTGGAATCTAGCGGATCAATCCACCACCACCATAGCCCTTAAGATTGGATTTCTTCATCAACGCCCCATACTGATTCGACATGAGATGCGACTGCACCTGTGCCATGGTATCCATTACCACGACCACTACGATCAACAGACTGGTACCACCCAGGTAGAATGGCACATTGGCCGACACTACCAGGAACTGTGGCAACAGACATACTGCCGTCATGTAGAGAGCACCGAACATGGTCAGCCGAGTCAGGACACCATCAATATAGCGTGCAGACTGTTCTCCCGGACGTATTCCGGGAATGAATGCACCCGACTTCTTCAAGTTGTCTGCAACATCTTTTGGATTAAAGACCAGAGCAGTATAGAAGAAGCAGAAAAAGATGATACCTGCCGAGAACAGTACGATGTTCAGCGGCTGACCCGGACCCATCGCCAGAGCGATATCCTGCAGCCATCCCATGCCTTCACCCTGACCAAACCACTGCGCAATAGACGCAGGGAACAGCAACAGGCTGGAAGCAAAAATAGCCGGGATAACACCCGCCATATTAACCTTCAATGGCAGATGGCTGCTCTGGGCCGCGAACACCTTGCGCCCTTGCTGGCGCTTGGCATAGTTCACGGTTATTCGGCGTTGACCCCGTTCGATAAAGACCACAAATGCGATGATAGCAATCGCCAGAATGGCAACAGCCAGCAACATCAGAATGTTAAGATCACCCTGACGTGCGGACTCGAAAGACCGCACAACCGCACTTGGCAGACCAGCGACAATACCTGCAAAAATGAGAACCGAAATACCGTTACCGATTCCCCGCTCAGTCACCTGCTCACCCAGCCACATCATAAAGACGGCACCGGTGACAAATGTAACAATGGCTACTACATAAAAGCCGATGTCAGTACTGAACGCGACACCCTGATTGGCCAGACCGACAGTCATGCCGGTACCCTGAACCAGGGCCAGGAGTACCGTCAGGTAGCGGGTGTACTGGCTGATCTTACGACGTCCGGACTCACCTTCCTTCTTGAGCTGCTCCAACTGCGGACTCACTACGCTCATCAACTGAACAATAATGGATGCCGAAATATAAGGCATGATACCCAGGGCCAGTACAGACATCCTCTCCAGCGCACCGCCGGAGAACATGTTGAACAGGCCGAGAATCGTCCCTTCATTTTGTTGAAACATCCGGGCCAGGGCATCAGGGTTGATGCCCGGCACAGGGATGTGCGCACCGATCCTGTATACCAGAATCGCCAGGAACACGAACTTAACCCGAGACCATAGCTCGTTTAAGCCGCTTTGATTCCCAACAGGTAGAGTCTTAGCCATTTAGTCCTCGATCTTACCACCGGCAGCTTCAATCGCAGCACGGGCGCCTTTGGTAACAGCCAGACCTTTAATGGTCACTGCTTTAGCCAACTCGCCGGACAGTACCACCTTCGCACGCTGGATGCTACCGCCGACCAGGTCAGCAGCTTTCAGTGCCGCCAGATCGATCACGTCAGCTTCCACCTTGCTCAGTTCGTGCAGACGAATCTCAGCAGAGAAACGAGCTTTGCGGGAAGTGAAACCAAACTTGGGCAGACGACGCTGCAGTGGCTGCTGACCGCCTTCAAAACCTGGCTTGACAGAACCACCGGAACGGGCTTTCTGACCCTTATGGCCGCGACCACAGGTCTTGCCATGGCCGGAACCAATGCCACGACCTACGCGCTTCCCTTCTTTACGACTTCCATCAGCCGGGCTCAGAGTATTCAAATGCATATTATTCTCCTTCCACCCGAACAAGGTAGTTAACCTTGTTAATCATGCCACGTACTGCCGGAGTGTCTTCCACTTCAACAGTGTGTCTGATACGACGCAGGCCCAAACCCCGTACGCAAGCCTTATGGCTTTCGAGGCGACCGCTGGTGCTCTTCAAGAGCGTCACTTTGATCATCTTTTTAGCCATGACTTACCCCAGGATATCCTCAACGGCCTTGCCACGCTTGGCAGCAACACCTTCAGGAGAACGCATGTCGCGCAGACCATTGAAAGTCGCACGAACGACGTTCACCGGATTGGTAGAACCGTAGCACTTGGCCAGTACGTTATGTACGCCAGCAACTTCCAGAACCGCACGCATTGCACCACCAGCGATAACACCAGTACCCGCAGACGCAGGCTGCATGTACACCTTGGAAGCACCGTGACGGGCTTTCACAGCGTACTGCAGGGTGTCGCCGTTCAGGTCAACCTGAATCATGTTGCGACGGGCAGCTTCCATAGCTTTCTGGATAGCGACGGGTACTTCACGGGCCTTACCGCGACCGAAACCAACCTTACCCTTACCATCGCCGACAACGGTCAATGCTGTGAAGCCGAAGATACGTCCACCTTTCACCACTTTGGCTACTCGGTTAACCTGTACCAGCTTCTCAATCAGACCTTCATCGTTGTTATTTCTACGATCATCTCTTGCCATGACGCCTACCCTCAGAATTCCAGTCCGGCTTCACGGGCTGCATCGGCAAGCGCCTTAACACGACCGTGATATTTGAAACCAGAGCGGTCAAACGCCACCTTGGTCACACCTGCAGCCTTGGCGCGCTCAGCAATCAGAGCACCCACTTTTTTGGCGGCATCAACATTACCGGTAGCATCGCTACGCAGTTCTTTTTCAACAGTGGAGGCAGTTGCCAGCACTTTGTCGCCTTGTGGGGCGATGACCTGCGCATAGATGTGGCGAGGCGTACGATGAATGCTGAGACGAACAGCACCCAGTTCACGCATCTTAACCCTTGCACGAAGGGCACGACGCAGGCGAGAAGACTTCTTATCCATCATGATCTCACCCTACCTTATTTCTTCTTGGCTTCTTTGCGACGAACACGTTCGTCAGCATAGCGAACACCCTTACCTTTATAAGGCTCAGGACGACGGAATTCACGAATTTCCGCAGCAACCTGACCGACCAGCTGCTTATCAATCCCTTTTACCAGGATTTCAGTCTGGGTCGGTGTTTCTGCTGTCACACCCGCCGGCAGAGCGTACTCAACCGGATGGGAGAAGCCCAGGTTCAAAGTCAGAGTGGTACCCTTGGCCATTGCACGATAACCAACACCCACCAGCTGCAGCTTCTTCTCGAAGCCGGCAGTGACGCCAGTTACCATGTTATTAACCAGTGCACGGGTAGTACCCGCCAAAGCACGAGAGTACTTGGCACCATCACGTGGAGCAAACGTCAGAACGTTTTCTTCCTGAGCAACTTCGACATTAGCGTGAACGCTAAGTTCCAGTTGCCCCTTAGAACCTTTGATGACAAGGTTCTGGCCATTATGCTTGATCTCTACACCAGCAGGGATAGCAACAGGGCTTTTGGCTACTCGAGACATATTACCCCTCCCTTAGAAAACAGTGCAGAGAACTTCACCACCAACACCGGCTGCACGAGCAGCGCGATCGGTCATTACACCTTTGCTGGTAGAGACTATAGCGATACCCAAACCATTGTTAACCTTAGGCAGTGCTTCCTTACCTGCGTATGCACGCAGACCAGGACGACTTGAACGCTTGAGGTTTTCAATGACCGGCCTGCCTTCGAAGTATTTCAGTTCAATGACCAGCTCAGCCTTAGCTTCACCGTCAACTTTATACTCAGCAATGTAGCCTTCGTCTTTCAAAACAGTCGCTACGGCAACTTTGATTTTGGAGGACGGCATGCTGACAGAGGCGTGCTCTGCCATTTGGGCATTACGGATACGAGTTAGCATATCTGCTAACGGGTCCTGCATACTCATTATCTATATCTCCCGAAGATGAAATGCACTTACCAGCTGGCCTTAACCAGACCTGGGACATCACCACGCATGGCGGCTTCACGCAGTTTAATACGGCTCAGGCCGAATTTGCGCAGAACACCATGAGGACGACCAGTAATGCGACAGCGGTTACGCTGACGCGCTTTGCAGGCATCACGTGGCTGCTTTTGCAGGGCAACCTGGGCTTCCCAGCGCTCATCTTCAGTGCTGTTAATGTTCTTGATCACAGCTTTCAGCTGTGCACGCTTTTCAGCATATTTGGCAACGGTTTGCTGACGCTTCAACTCCCGCTGCTTCATGGATACTTTTGCCATAAAACTCGTACCTGTTTCAGTTACGGAATGGGAAATCGAAAGCCTTCAGCAGAGCGCGACCTTCATCGTCATTCTTCGCAGTAGTGGTCAGGGTAATGTCCAGACCGCGCAGAGTATCGATTTTGTCATAATCAACTTCAGGGAAGATGATCTGCTCTTTAACACCCATGCTGTAGTTGCCACGGCCGTCAAAAGACTTGGGGCTCAGACCACGGAAGTCACGGACACGTGGCAGGGCGACAGCAACCAGACGCTCCAGGAACTCATACATGCGTTCGCTACGCAGAGTTACCTTCACACCAATTGGCCAGCCTTCACGGACCTTAAAGCCTGCAACCGAGTTTTTCGCCTTGGTCACTACTGCTTTCTGACCGGCAATACGCTCCATGTCAGCAACAGCGTGCTCGATGACTTTCTTGTCACCAATCGCTTCACCTACACCCATGTTCAGAGTGATTTTAGTGATGCGCGGCACTTCATGAACATTCTTCACACCCAGCTCTTCTTTGAGCCTGGGCAGAATCTCTTCACGATATTTGATTTTAAAATTTGCCATTTCTCACCCCTTACGCGCCAACAGGCTTGCCGTTAGACTTGAATACGCGCTGCTTTTTACCTTCTTCAGAGAGGGCAAAGCCAACACGATCAGCCTTGTTGGTTTCAGGATTCAGGAGCGCAACGTTAGAAGCCTGAATAGCCGCTTCCATCTCTACGATCCCACCAGGGGTGCCCAGCATTGGGTTAGGCTTCTGATGCTTCTTCATCATATTGATGCCAGAAACAATCAGCTTGCCGTCAGCACGAACGGTTTGCACTTTACCGTGCTTACCCTTGTCCTTGCCGGCAATAATGATGACTTCGTCATCACGACGGATCTTTTTCATGATCTGCTCCCGTTACAGTACTTCTGGGGCCAGTGAAATAATCTTCATGAACTGCTCACCGCGCAGTTCACGAGTCACTGGTCCAAAGATACGGGTACCGATAGGCTGCATATTGGCGTTCAGAAGAACCGCCGCATTACTATCGAATTTGATCAGCGAACCGTCTGGACGACGAACACCTTTACGGGTACGCACAACAACAGCATTCATCACCTGGCCTTTTTTGACCTTACCGCGAGGAATTGCTTCCTTCACAGATACTTTGATGATGTCGCCAATGTGTGCATAACGGCGGTGGGATCCACCCAACACCTTGATACACTGTACTCGACGTGCGCCGCTGTTATCAGCGACTTCGAGTTCACTTTCTGTCTGGATCATTTTCCTATTCTCCAAGCTCAAACTGCAGGCAGGTACTCGCCGGCTTTCATGCAGAAGGCCGCCCCGGCTATCGCCGAAACGACCATCTCTCACTCAAGCCCAAAGCACCGAAGCCTTAGATCTGAGTAGCACGCTCGTCAATGTTCACAAGAGTAAATGTCTTGCTCTTTGACAGAGGACGCGTCTCTTTAATGGTCACAACATCACCGATATGGCAGTCGTTGTTCTCATCATGAGCGTGTAACTTGGTGGACCGCTTCACGATTTTACCCAGAAGCGGATGCTTTACCCGGCGTTCGATGAGGACGGTGATGGTTTTATCCATCTTGTCACTCACTACCTTGCCGGTCAGAGTACGGACCATCTTGTCTTCAGCCATCTTATGCTCCTGCCTTTTCGTTCAGGATGGTCTTGATGCGTGCAACATCACGCTTGACCTGTTTCAGCAGATGGCTTTGACCAAGCTGGCCAGTAGCTTTCTGCATACGGTAGTTAAACTGATCCCGCAGCAGAGAGAGAAGATCAGTATTGAGCTCCTCTACAGACTTTTCACGCAGTTCAGCAGCTTTCATCACATTACGCTCCGCTTAACGAAGGCAGTTTCCAGCGGCAGCTTGGCTGCAGCAAGAGCAAAGGCTTCACGAGCCAGCTCTTCGGACACACCTTCCATCTCATAGAGTACGCGGCCTGGTTGAATCTGGCACACCCAGTATTCCACGTTACCCTTACCTTTACCCTGACGAACCTCAAGAGGCTTACCGGTAATCGGCTTGTCAGGGAAAACGCGGATCCAGATTTTACCGCCACGTTTAATGTGACGGGTCATGGCACGACGAGCCGCTTCAATCTGGCGAGCAGTTATACGTCCACGACCGATTGCTTTCAATGCGTATTCGCCGAAGCTAACCTTGGAGCCGCGGAGCGCCAGACCGCGATTGCGGCCTTTTTGCTGCTTACGAAATTTCGTACGCTTAGGCTGTAACATTTCCGCGCTCCTTAGCTCTTAGCCTGACGTTTCTTAGGGCGACGGGCTGGCTGATCTCTCGGGGCTTCAACGGTTGGCGCCATGCCACCGATAACTTCACCCTTAAAGATCCAGACCTTCACACCCAGAATACCGTAAGTAGTCAGCGCTTCGTAGTTTGCATAATCGATGTCTGCACGCAGAGTGTGCAGTGGAACACGACCTTCACGGTACCATTCAGTACGCGCGATTTCAGCACCACCAAGACGACCACTCAACTGAATTTTGATGCCCTTGGCACCAAGACGCATGGCGTTTTGCACAGAGCGCTTCATAGCACGACGGAACATCACACGACGCTCCAGCTGGCTGGCGATGCTCTGGGCTACCAGCATGGCATCCAGTTCAGGTTTGCGGATTTCTTCAATGTTGATATGAACAGGCACGCCCATCATCTTGGTCACAGCCTGACGCAGCTTCTCAACGTCCTCACCTTTCTTACCAATCACGATGCCCGGACGGGCAGTGTGAATAGTAATGCGGGCGCTTTGCGCTGGACGCTGGATTTCAACACGACTAACAGAAGCACTTTTCAGCTTCTTCTCAATGAAACTGCGCACCGCCAGGTCAGCATTCAGCTTATCAGCATAAGCTCTGCCTTCTGCAAACCAGACTGAACGGTGGGGCTTAATGATGCCCAGGCGAATTCCATTAGGATGTACTTTCTGACCCATCTGATCGCTCCTTAGACTTCTGCAACCTTAACCGTAATATGGCAAGACCGCTTCAGAATGCGATCAGCGCGTCCCTTGGCACGGGGACGAATACGCTTCATGGTCATACCTTCGTCAACGAAGATAGTGGACACTTTCAGCTCGTCAATATCCATGCCGTCATTGTGCTCAGCGTTTGCAACCGCAGACTCAAGCACTTTTTTCATCAGAACCGCAGCTTTTTTCGGGCTGTAGCTCAGGATATCCATGGCAACGCCAACCGCCTTACCGCGAATCTGGTCAGCGACCAGACGCACTTTCTGGGCAGAAATGCGAGCGCCTTCATGCTTAGCAGCAACTTCTTTCATTTCATATCCCTCTAGCGCTTCTTGGCCTTTTTGTCGGCTGCATGACCGCGATAGGTGCGGGTGGCAGCAAACTCACCCAACTTGTGACCAACCATGTCTTCGGTAACGAAAACAGGTACGTGCTGACGACCGTTATGAACAGCCAGTGTCAGACCAACCATGGTTGGGATAATCATAGAACGGCGCGACCAGGTTTTGATCGGACGCTTATTGCCGCTATCAGCCGCTTCTTCGACTTTCTTCAACAGGTGAAGATCGATAAACGGGCCTTTTTTCAAAGAACGTGGCACTGTCGAATCCTCTTAGGCTTACTTCGCGCTGCGACGACGTACGATCATTTTATCAGTACGCTTGTTGGAACGAGTCTTACGACCCTTGGTCGGAACACCCCATGGCGTCACAGGATGACGACCACCGGAAGTACGACCTTCACCACCACCGTGTGGGTGATCTACCGGGTTCATGGCAACACCACGAACGGTCGGACGAACACCACGCCAGCGCTTGGCACCAGCCTTGCCCAGGGAGCGCAGACTGTGCTCGCTGTTGCAGACTTCACCCAGAGTGGCACGACAGTCAGCCAGAATTTTACGCATTTCACCGGAGCGCAGACGCAGGGTGACATAAGCACCGTCACGAGCGACCAGCTGAGCAGATGTACCCGCACTGCGGATCATCTGAGCGCCTTTACCAGGCTTCATTTCTACACAGTGAACGATGGAACCCTGGGGGATATTGCGCAGAGGCAATGTGTTACCCGCCTTGATAGGGGCATCAATACCGGAGAAAAGCTGATCACCGGCTTTCACGCCTTTAGGCGCGATAATGTAACGACGTTCACCATCCATGTACTTCAACAGGGCGATGTGCGCAGTACGGTTCGGATCGTATTCCAGACGCTCAACGATCGCTGGAATGCCATCTTTGTTGCGACGAAAGTCTACGAGACGATAATGCTGCTTGTGACCACCACCACGATGACGGGTAGTGATACGGCCAGCATTGTTACGACCACCAGTTTTGCTTTTCTTTTCCAGAAGAGGCGCGTAAGGGCGTCCCTTGTGGAGGTCAGGGTTAACTACCTTGACTACGAAGCGGCGACCTGGAGAAGTCGGCTTGCATTTGATAACTGCCATTCTCTAGCTCCTTATTCCGCGTCCGCGAAGTCAATTTCCTGACCTTGCTCCAGGCTGACGTAGGCCTTTTTCCAGTCTGAGCGTTTGCCCATACCGAAACGAGTGCGCTTGGTCTTACCCTTAACAACGGCAGTCCTGACAGCTTTAACGCTGACTTCAAATAGCTGCTCAACAGCTTTTTTGATTTCGAGCTTGGTTGCGTCCTTAGCTACCTTGAAGACGTATTGATTGTGCTCTTCAGCAACAACCGTGGCCTTCTCGGAAATGTGTGGACCAAGCAGAACTTTATAAATACGTTCCTGAATCATCCCAGCATCTCCTCGAACTTCTTGATAGCAGAGACAGTCATTACAACTTTCTCGTGAGCAATCAGGCTAACCGGATCAATACCCTGCACATCACGCACATCCACATGAGGAATGTTACGAGAGCCCAGATAGATGTTCTGATCCACCTCATCAGAAACGATCAATACGTTACTGAGGTTCAGTTCGTTCAGCTTGGCAATCACCAGCCTGGTCTTCGGAGATTCAACAGTAAACTGTTCAACCACCAACAAACGCTCCTGACGAACCAGCTCAGACAAGATGGAACGCATCGCTGCGCGATACATCTTCTTGTTCAGTTTTTGAGCATGATTCTGTGGTTTGGCCGCAAATGTACTGCCGCCCCCGCGCCACAATGGGCTGCGAATAGTACCGGCACGCGCACGGCCGGAACCTTTTTGACGCCAAGGCTTACGACCACCACCGCTTACTTCGCTGCGGGTCTTTTGAGCCTTGGTGCCCTGACGAGCGCCAGCCATGAATGCAACAACCGCCTGGTGAACCAGCGTTTCGTTGAATTCAGTACCGAACGTCACGTCTGAGACCTGAACAGCCTCTGCACCGTTTACCTTCAGTTCCATAGTCTAATCCCCTCAGGCACGAGCTTTAACTGCTGGACGAACAACAACGTCAGCACCGGTAGCACCGGGTACTGCGCCCTTAATCAGCAGCAGGTTACGTTCGCCATCAACACGAACGATTTCCAGGGACTGTACGGTCACTTTTTCAGAGCCCATATGTCCAGCCATTTTCTTGCCTTTGAAGACTCGGCCAGGTGTCTGACACATGCCGATAGAACCAGGTGCACGGTGAGACAGAGAGTTACCGTGAGTGGCGTCCTGCATATGGAAGTTCCAGCGCTTGATAACGCCCTGGAAGCCCTTACCCTTGGACTGACCGGTCACATCGACCATCTGACCCTGTTCGAACAGGTCAACACCGATAACGTCGCCCGCTTTATATTCAGCGTCAGCGTCGATACGGAATTCCCAGAGACCAGTACCAGCTTCAACTCCCGCTTTCGCGAAATGGCCAGTTTCCGGCTTGTTCAAACGGCTGCTTTTCTTGCTACCTGAAGTAACCTGAATTGCCGTGTATCCATCGGTTTCCAGGCTTTTGACCTGAGTAACGCGGTTTGGATCAACTTCAATTACGGTAACCGGTATAGAAATACCGTCTTCGGTAAACACACGGGTCATACCGCGCTTCTTTCCGACTAAACCAATAGTCATTTTAACCTCTCTCGTGTACGGGGCTGTTACCCACTATGGCCGCTCGCTTCAGAGCTGTTACACAAAAGTGAACACTTTGATAGGGCGCCCGCTTCCGCAATCAACCGAGACTAATCTGCACTTCAACGCCGGCTGCCAGATCCAGCTTCATCAGTGCGTCTACAGTTTTTTCGGTGGGCTCGATAATGTCGAGAATACGCTTGTGAGTACGAATTTCGTACTGATCACGCGCGTCTTTGTTGACGTGTGGAGAAATGAGCACGGTAAAGCGCTCTTTTCGGGTTGGCAATGGGATTGGACCACGCACCTGGGCACCAGTTCTCTTCGCAGTATCAACGATTTCCTGCGTAGACTGATCGATCAGGCGATGATCAAAAGCCTTTAAACGAATACGAATTTGCTGAGCTTGACTCATCTTGTTCTAACCATGGCAACTATAAAGAACGAAGTCGGGTGATCAATGTCACCCAGACAAAAGGACGCGAAATTCTACTAACCACACATCCTGCTGTCAACACAAGCGTTCAAACAAGTTTTTG
>NZ_JAVRMB020000065.1:0-2976 GCF_031844845.1 Endozoicomonas sp. | reverse complement strand
TCGTCGGCAGCGTCAGATGTGTATAAGAGACAGCCGTAACCACGAGAAGTGGGAAAGTGAGGGCGACGAATGGAAGCTGACCGAGCAACAGAGCATTGAGCCAGACATCGAATGGGCCAGTGTCTTTGATATGTTTCCGGACCCTTACTCCCATGACCCGGGAAAACCCAATGATCTGTTCCGTCGCCATGTGTTGACCCGCCATGAATTCAGGGAACTCGGGGAAAGCCCGGGCTTTGAAGCAGAAACGATTATGGACATTCTGGCTGAGTCACCCCAAGGCAATCATGTTCCTTTGGATTACGAGCGTGAGCTGCGCAACATCAACGACAATGACGAACAGCATGTAAAGCCCCGTCGCTATGACGTGCTGGAGTACTGGGGGCCAGTGGATGGTCAGCAGTTAATGGAGTATGGCGTCAACGATGTAGAAGAACAGATGGAGTACCAGGCCAATATCTGGATCTGTGATGGCAGGGTCGTTATGGCACGGCTCAATCCCCTGAAGCCTGAAAGTATTCCCTACAAATTCGTACCCTATGAGTCGGTATTGCATCGCTTCTGGGGCATCGGTGTCCCGTACATGATGAACGACAGTCAGGATGTAATGAACTCCACCGGCAGAGCTTTGCTAGACAATGCAGCATTAACCGCTGGCCCCATGTTCCAGATGGATGTATCGAAGCTACCGGAAGGCGTATCACTGGAAGATGCCAAGAAAATCTATCCATACCGACTCTGGTTCTACGACGGTGAGGCCGGTGAAGGACCCATGATTGATGCCATTAACATCAATAGCAATCAGGGTGACCTGTCCGGCATCTTTGAAATGTTCCGTCGCTTTGCAGATGAAGAAACCTCACTCCCCAGCTACCCCCACGGCGAACAGACCCAGAGCATAAACAAAACCGCCAGCGGCATGAGTATGCTGATGACCGCCGCCAATGTGGCCATGAAAAGTGTCGTCAAAAACATAGACGACTATGCAACCGTTCCGCTGATCGACAGCCTGTTCAATTTCGCCATGCGCTGGAGTGACAGAGAGGATGCCAAGCGGGGAGATCTGGATATCGTCCCTATGGGTAGTGCTGCGCTGGTGGCCAAAGAGCTGCAATCAGAACGAATGATGAACGCCCTGAATATCACCATGAATCCGGTGCTGGGTCCCATGACCGACCATCGTTACTTGCTCAATGAATATATGAAAGCCCTGGATATTGATCCCGATAAAGCCCTCAGACCTGAAGAGGAACTCTATGCCCAATCCCTTGCACCTGACCAGCCAGGAGGCGGAAGCGATCCTGCGGCTGGAGGCCAGCCCGGATTACCAGACGCTACTGGAACACCTCCAACGTCGCCGAACGGAGCTACTGGAGAAAATGGCCAACGCCCGGGATTCAACCGATTTACGCATCCTTCAGGGTAAGGCGCAGGAACTGAGTGATTTAGTGCAGTTAGCGCACCGGTCACGAACTTTTATTCGATAAATGATAATTGGTGGAAACTTTTTTATTGAATTGTGGACTAAGGCTTTAGATCTTGACTGAGGAGCTGTGCGTGAAAGTGTCCGATGTATTGAGGATTAGCTGTCAGCGGCGCTGCACAATCCAGTCTGAATAACATAAGGAGTGCCATATGCCAAATCCTGTAGGAAAAACAACCCAAGCTGTAGGTAACGCTCTAGACAATGCTTCAGCCCACGGCGTGGAAACAAAATGGCAACACCACGGTAGCGTAAAGGTTTCTGAGACGAAACCAATAAATGAAGCAGGCCTTAGGGCGGAGGGAACCACGGCTTCGCAACCGATACGGAGGTCATTAGCCGAGAAATGTAAATCGGAGTTATCGGAGGTAGTGGATAATATAGGCGCTGCGTGGTCTAAGGCCGTTGAAGAAGATGTTACGTGGTTGAAAGAATTAAACGGAAAAACACCAATTCAGCCAACTAATGATTTAATTCACAACACTGATTGTACAGTATCGCATGCCGCAGCTGGTGGTACAGTACTGCATGCCTTAGCTGAGAAAGGCTATTTAAGAGCCATGAAAGCAGCGATAGAAAAAGGCGCTAATAGATCAATAAAGAATTATGCTGGCAAAACGGCAGAAATGCTCTTGAATAGAGAATCCAGAATGGAATTAAAAAAAATGCTCAAATCAGATTAAGGGTAGTGGGTTAGATGTGTGGATAAGCGTCCCGGTGCCATGGGATCGCAAACTCTGCATTGTTTCTTCTCACACTTTTGACCTACCACCTGATTAAGTATGCTACTGAGCAGCAATCCTTGAGGATTTTGTCGACAAACATGTTTTTTAACCGAACCGCCACAAGGCGGTTTTTTTTCGCTTGTGAACTGTGGATAAGTTTCGACCCCACAGCGATCAGGTTAAACAAAATGTGGATAAGCCTAAGCGCCCCACACGGAGAATGAAGATGGCGATTGACGCCGACCAGCTGGACAGTGATACCGATGCCGAACTGGCAGCCCTGATGGGTAAGGCCCTGAATGCCCCTGTTTCTTATGACGAGCAGCAGGACAAGCAAAACGAGCCACCACCCGCACCCGCTGATGATGTGCCCCCGCCACCTGCGCCGGAGCCGGATTCTCAAAACGAGCCGCCTGCCCCCGACGATGGTAATGACTGGCAGGACAAGTACACCAAAGCGGAAGAGTCCCGCAAAAATGCCCACGCTCTGATGACCCAGGCCACGCAGAAATCCGCTGATCTGGATCGCAGTAATCAACAGCTTCAGCAACAGATGGCGACTCTGCAGGCTCAGGTGGATTTACTCAGCCAACAGAGTGCGACACCGCCAGCCAGTGAACCACCCGCTGACCAGTTTCAGGAACTCCGCAAGGACTACCAGGAGCTGGACCCTGTGTTCAACCTGTCTCTTATACACATCTGACGCTGCCGACGAAAGATACACGGTGTAGATCTCTGTGGGCGCCGTCTCACTAAAAAAAAAAACGT
>NZ_JAVRMB020000064.1:0-30159 GCF_031844845.1 Endozoicomonas sp. | reverse complement strand
CCCCGACCATTACAGTGGTCGAATATCTTCAGCCTGAGGACCTTTCTGGCCCTGAGTGATGGTGAACTCAACCCGCTGGCCTTCTGCCAGAGATTTGAAGCCATCACCTGTGATCTGACGGAAGTGAGCAAACACGTCTGGCCCTCCATTATCCTGAGTGATGAAACCAAAACCTTTCTCATCATTGAACCACTTAACAGTACCGGTAGTAGTAGCCATTGTCATATCCTGAATTTAAATAATAAATGTTGCCTTGCAATAAGGCGGTAATGCTAGAAGTTTATTATTGCTAATGAAGAGTATGGCGAGTTACGACACCCGGAACATCAAATCTATACATAACAAATAAATCACACTTTTAACGTCCGGCCATTATACAGGATAATATCCTGATAACCATCGGTGTTTGCATTTATTCCACGACACAAGATACTCAGCCATTCGTGCATGGTGCCTGATAATGCCTTTCCAACTGGATGCTTTTCAGCTCTCGGCTTGGTTCAGCTGGACATTGGTTGATATGGCAAGGGTTTTCCGGACACTTTTTTATGCACCATTTACCATCGCTATTGCCTCTGCCTCATTAGTGAGACATAGGCAATTAAGTCGGTAGATAAGTCGCCTCTCAACCCCTTGAAAATAAAGGAATCAAACATTTGTTTGAATAAATGAAGAATAATTTAGCTGGTAAATGGAGGAGGAACTCCCCCTTCAATTTAGTGCAATAAGTCGGTGAATATGAAAAGGCTTTATTTTCAACAAGATACAGCGCTTATTTCACAACAGCAAGTCCCCCCCGGCATCCTTAATAAATAGTCTTTTAGTACCAAAAAGATGTTGGGAATTTCCTCTCTTGAATACCCGTGCCTCAATCCCCACTGTCATTCAACGAAAAGCCATCACTCTTAACCCAACCCTGGATAATTTTCAAAGCTATAAGGGTTCAGAAATTGCCTGCCACGGAACAGTGTGCGATCCACCTCACTGAGTTCAGCCTCATCACAGACTTCAACCCAGAATTTTTCGATAGTCGCTTTCTGGTGTTCAATAATATCCTTGGCCTGCTCCCTTGTTAGCAGGAAAATATCAGCCGCCTGCAGGCACAGCGATAACTGACTCTGCCGCTGATTGCCTTTAATCAGCATCGCCTGAGTGGCGATCTGCCTCGTTCGCCCTTGCGGACAGATGTCGTATGCTGGGGTGAGGGTCAGCATACGACCATCCCAAAATGCGGCATGGTTTCGAGCGTGATCGTCGGTATTGCCACACAGAATATTGAAAACAAGGCGCCCAAACAGCTCACGCAGCGTCTGTGGGGCACAGCTGAACCTCTGGCGAACCAGATCGGCCAGCTGTTCGTAACTGGTGTAACGGGCCATCATTTCATCCAGCCCATGAAGGGTGAGAGCCGACACCATGTGTTTTCTGCACCAGCCCTTATTGGTCTTATTGGTCAGCTCCCGGTCGAACCGCCGGATCAACAAAACATCCTTTCCTGCCGCCTGTGCCAGTGATACATCAGCCACATTCAAGCCCGTCAGGCTGGCCAGTCGCATGGCGATGAATTCGGCCTTGACCACGCTGTAGAGATCGGAACTGGAGGAGAACTTGGCGATGTATTTATTGTCACCGTCTTCAATCAGGGCTTTGGGTCTGGCACCACCGATCGATGTGCCATGATGAAGAGCCTGTTCCAGCTCTTTCGGAACCGGGAGACCTTGTTCAATGCGCTCTGCCGAAGTCAGCAACTGCTCCAGTGTCGCACTGGCTGAGAGCCGGGGAATATAGTTTGTGGGGGAGCACTGAAAATCCAGTGCCCCAATACGGTCAGAGCCGGATTCCAGCAGATAGGTCAGTTCATCCAGCTCTGCTGTATCGACCCTGTTGCCTTGCAAACCCAGTTTCTGGTTGATAATAACCCTGCGCCCCCAGGCATCCGGTGAGCCATCACGAATGCAGCCGGGCATACTGAGTCCACCGACCAGTGGCAGTTGACCGGAACGCAGGGGCAGCTCGGGCTCATAAATTGGAATCGCATCAGGCCGTTGCAGGTAGCTTTTACCGTAATTAAATAACAGGTATCCGTTGTCGTTTACAAGCCTGCCAGCAACTACCGGATCACAGCTGTCTGGCAGCCAGATCCAGACAAATGCGTCTCTATAAGCGGGTTCAGAAGTCATCGTCTACCTCTGTGTAGCCCTTGCGAATACTTTGGGGCAGCAGGGCGATTTTATCCAGGGTTCGGTCCAGTTTAACCGCCAGAGATGCAGGGTTATCCTCAAACAGTGGCACGCCAACCAGACAGGCCACCTCAAATACCAGCCCCAGAGTGCAGGACAGATCGCCTTTTTCAATTTTCTGCAGCGTCGCTCTGGAGACACCCGCCCGTCCCGCCAGTTCGCTTTCTGTCCAACGGCGCTGCTTGCGTCCTAGCTGGATTTGACGACCCAGCAGTTCAGCGGCCGCAATGCAGTATGGAGTATAACGCCTTGGGTTGGGCATGGGGTGAATCCAATTACAAATATTGAATATAATATTAGTCACAATATACATTTATGGCCAATATATTGGTCATTTTATGAGAATGCGGTATTCCACCAAAAGCTTAATTGCGGTTGCTGATTTATAGAAGCCTATCCATACCTGAATCGACAACATACCCAAGATTCTTATACCCCTTCTCTCTACGCTGCTTCATTCTGGCCAGCATAGGAACAGCCGAATCTGTGTAGTCATATATGACGACCTCTGTTTTCCCTTCATGCTCCCGGTGGATTCGTCCCGCATATTGAGCAAGGGTGCCTTTCCAGGAAACAGGCAAAGCAAGAAACAGGGTATCCAGCTTCGGAAGGTATTGGACAAGAAAAAAATATCCAGACATGCGCCCCATTACCGGAACGTGATACTTCCCGATGACAGGTAACGTCGTAAACCTGACAGGCCTGAACAAATGCACCGACCTCATCTCGCCAGCTTTTCTTGTCAAAGTCAGCCGCCAGAAACCAACAAGTGTCATTAGAGCCGAGGGGATAAATGCCGAGTGTGCGCTTTCCTGTCAAATGGCTGTGGACGGCTTGCTCCGTGTATTGCTCAAAATTCTGATGGGGACAGTCAGTACACTTAACCTTGGGTTTCTGGCAAATACCCGGTCGCCATTCATTATGACAGGCAGGAGAGTAACCAGACCGCCCCGAGTTATTGCTTTGCCATCGTACAGCAATAACATCGTCCCGCCCCTTGAAAAGAGACAGGTAGATCTGAATTTTCTCTCTGGGACTCAGTTCAGCTGTTGCGGGATGTTCTTTGCCTTGAATGGCAATTAGTTGCTGCCGTCTTGCGAGCAAACTCAGCCTTTCTTCTTCCAGTTCCTGAAGGCGTTGGCCGATGATCTGAATTTCTTTGGAGTGATCGTCCAGTTTAGTTCCAGGAGCTGAGTGCTTTAGGAGGAGTTTATCAGCTCTTGAAGATAGTCAACCAGCTGCTGATTTTTTATTGCAGACTCGATTTCGTTAGTATAAAGACTCGGAATATACTCCAGACCATGCCCCGTGCCACGCTTTTTCTCTTCAAGCCATCGTCTCAGTTGCTTCTCGATTCTGGAATAAGGAGAATATTTTATATCTTTTTTTAGGTATAAAAAACCACACTACCTGTTGATCACTTAACAGGTAGGTAGACGATTATTTTATTCTCGCTGGCCGACTTAATGCACTATTTACCGACTTAATTACCTCTGCCTCATTAGCTTCCAGCTTTTTGTAGAGCGCCCCCAGCACATCCCACTTATGCATGCTCCACTCTGGAGAAAGAAGGTACTGCCGCTCGCCGGAGCCCGTCAGCCTGTGAAACAGCAGCTCTTCGGGAGCCCGCAATATCATCTTCGCCAACACGTCCGTATAGGATTCCATCGTTAATTCACGAACTTCACCATTACGATACTTTCGTGCCATTTTAGTGCCTTTTACGATATGAAGCGGGTGTACCTTAATAGCATCAACCCCAAGACCAGTGACACGGTCAAAGCTTACCAGGGAGTCTTCAGGTTCTTCTCCGGGTAGCCCAACAATCAGATGGGTACACAACTTAAGTCCGTATTTTTTTGCCCTGCTCACTGCGTCTTCATAATCGTCATAGCTATGCCCACGGTTGATCTGCTCAAGCGTGTGGTCAAAGCTGGATTGAAGGCCCAGTTCCAGCCAGACTTCATAGCCTTGATCCTGATAGTCAGACAGAAGCTCAAGAACCGGATCCGGCACACAGTCAGGCCGTGTACCAACAGCCAGGCCAATCACTCCGGGGTGAGCCAGAGCCTCGTCATAATAGCGTTTGAGATCTTCAGGAGAGCCGTAGGTATTACTGTAGGACTGAAAGTAGGCAATGAATTTTCTGGCTCCGGTACGGGCTCCTACCTTTTCCTGAGCCTGACGAATCTATTCAAAGATATTCCCCGCTTTGGTGCTGCCAGGGCTGAAGGAGGCATCGCAAAACCGGGGGCGGGTCTTGGTTATTGAATTCAATCAAATAGAAAGACCTGCCCCTCAAATTTCCCCGTAATGTTCTGCCTGTTGCTTGTGGAGATAATCCTTTCCAGAATATCCGAAGGCTCATCCTGCCCTTGCCATATTTTTAGATCACAGTCCTGAATATCAGCATCCACCAATACAGCATCAAAGCGGAAGCCTTTTCGGATCAACCCAATATTTTATTGAAGCGCCTTACCTCCACCTGCTGTAGCCATCCAGAACGATTCAAGGAAAGAAATTCTTGTATTGTCTTCTCCCCCCCCGTTCTCTCCCAGCCAGATTTGTGAAAGTCCCGCCAGATTCAGTCATTTTGTTCCTTTAAATCAATCGCTGTTTGCACTTTGCTGCAATCCTGCCGCAAATAATCTCTCATACTCTCCTGAGGCTTTCAGGGCTCTCAGTCCTTTATCCAGTTTGGCTGCCAGCGCACGACTTTCTTTATATTTTCTGCTGAAAGCCACATAAATGTCACTGACATGGTTTTGTTGTCCTTTAATAATCGCCGAGGCTGGTATACCCACGGTTTGCAACGTGTATTGTGCAACTTCATCAAACATGATTGCCACATCAATACGTTTGCTAAGTAGCAGTTTTATCAGTTGCGCCTGACTGTTTACCCTGGTCAATTTAAAGCGCTGCTGGTGCTGGCTGAAACTTGATCCGTATTCATAGTCGATGATGACGCCTACCCGGGTCTGGTCGGGGATACTCTCTACAGAAGTGAAATCCAGATCACTATCCGGGGCATAAAAATAAGATGCCCTGGCCGTCAACAGGGCTTCCTCACCAAAGATAAACTGCTTTTCAGTACTGGGCTGACGCGTGACATTCCAGCAGGCATTGACCTTGCCGGTTTCGGTATCATTTAATGCCCGGGCATAGGGCACAACAAATATCTTCGCTTGCACCCCCTCTCTCGCCAGCGCGGCTGTCACTAATGCCCGGGATACCCCGTTACCACTCTGATCTGAAAAAGGTGGCCAGCTATCTTCTGCGGCTATCAATATTTCCTGTGCTGCCAGTCTCGACATGGCAAATATTGCCAGCCAGAAAAACAACAGTAACTTGCATACCAGACTACCCACGCCTTGCATACGCAGATAAAGAAAAACTGACATCACCATACAGTCCTCGCCTCACATTTTTATACTTTGTAAATACTTCTGTAGCTCTGGCAATTTAATCGGATTGCCGAGGTAATCATCCATACCTTCTTCTCTGTGATGGCTAGTATTATGTGCCGACCAGACTGTGATATGAACATGATATTAATTGTGCAATTGTTGCCAGTGTCTGATACCAGTGGCAGCTTCATAACCAACCTTAGTAAGCGGAACATAGCCCAGACCAAGAAAGGCTTACTTCAAGCTGGCAACGCCTCCCTCCAGAAAAAAGTAATTCGTATAACCATACTTAATCAGATAATACTGAAGCCAGCGAACTTGCTTACCCACGGCATCAACGACAAAAATGGTCTTATTCTTGCCATTACCTGCCTCCAGCCACTTTTGGAAGCGATCGAAAGGCACCGCGCGCGCGTCCTTTAAACGTTCGGTCCCTGCTATCTGAAAATTATCCCTGACATCAATCAAAAGGGCCTCATCGCCTTTGCTTTTGGCCTGCTTAAAGAATCCATAACTATCTAAAAAGTGTTTCTTCAATTCAAACCCGGGAATCAGCTTGCTCGACTCAACAGGGCTTTCGCCCATCAAGACCGTCTTATCAGGATTGGCCTTTGCCCAATCGAATATGCCGGCATCAAAGGCATAAACCTCATTAATACCTGCCTTCATCAAACGCCTGACGGCCTTATAAGACTTCTTACACGTGTGGCCGTTGCAGTAAGCGACCACTTTCACACCCTCCGAGTGCAAGTCTTTAACTTCATTCTCAAAACCCTGGGTTGACATGGGCACATGCATGGCTCGAGTCATATGAATCACATCAAACTCCAGGCTTGACCGGACATCAACGATCAACACATCCTCGTATTCCTTCAGAAGGTCACTCAATTCCATCACTTTTACATCCGCATAATCACTGCGATAAGGGAATGCATCCTCTGAGAAAGCGGATAAAGGAATAAACAGAAAAACAGATATAAATAAAAACGCCAATAGTCTGGAAAAGAATCTCATTACCATACCTTAAACAGAACTTACCTTTAAATATAGGCAGAATATCAGTGATATATTTGTCAGAATGGGATAATCACGATGAATTATGCCATGCCACCCCTGGTTTCCAGGTAAACACTCAGCCAACAACACCTACCCTACATACCTTATATTGGCAAGCGGTTGGGGAACCTCATCTCCCCCTACTCCCACCAACCCGCTATTTTTAAGAAAAAAATAGAAAAAAATAGAGAAAAAAACAGGACACACACTGCGCCGAGATAAATCGGCAAAAGATTGAAGGTAAAAGTCCTTCATCCGGTAAGGTTCTGATATGGCAAATATTGCCAGCCAGCAAAACAACAGTAGCTTGCGTACCAGACTATCCACACTTTGCATACACAAATGATAAAGAAAAACTGACATTGTCATACAGTACTCACTTCAAATTTTTATGCTTTGTAAGAACTGCTGTAGCTCCAGCAATTTAATCGGCTTGGAGAGGTAATCATCCATACCTGCCTGAATAGCCTTTTCTCTATGATAACTCGTATAATGTGCTGATAAGGCGGTGATATGCACATGATGTTCACTGTGAAGTTGCTGCCAGTGCCTGATGGCCGCAGTTGCCAAATAACCATCCATGACGGGCATCTCACAGTCCATCAGAATCAGGTCAAAATCCCCCTGTTCATCCATAAAAACATTAACAGCCTGGTTACCATCCTCAACAAAGGTAGCGGTTATGCCACAACGCTTAAGTAACGCTTCTATTACCGAACGATTAACTCTATTGTCATCTGCCACGAGTACTTTTAAGCCAGCCAGGGATTCAGGATCAAATGGCGCTGTCTGTGCAGCGTCAGAATCGGTATCTGCCCCATTGGCAGCCTCTGGCAAAGGCAAAGAAAACCAGAAAACAGAGCCCTTGCCTGATTCACTGTCTACCCCCATGCTGCCGTCCATCAGCGTCACCAGTCGCTGACATATCACCAGACCCAGCCCCGTTCCGCTACGCCCCTGAAGCCGGCCTTCAGCACCTTGTTCAAATGGCTGGAATATTCTCGCCAATTCCTCAGCCGACATGCCGCAGCCACTGTCTTGCACCGAGACTTTGATGGAGGGAAAATCCGGCTGCGCCCCAGCTTCAGTTGTTATATGAACCTGAATACCTCCGCCATTAGTGAACTTCATCCCATTGCTGATCAAGTTCATCAATATCTGCCGTATGCGCACGGCATCTCCCTCCAGCAGAAAAGGCACATCTTCGCTGCTGGAATGCGCCAGCAAAAGACCTTTTTCATCTGCCGCCACCTTAAACAGATCACAACTCTGTTGCACCAGCAGACGAAGATCAAAAGCCGTACTATTAAGCTGCATCTTACCGGCTTCAATCTTGGAAAAGTCCAGAATATCATTGATGATATTCAGCAATGTTTCACTGGATTGCCGAACCGTCTGTAAATACCCCTGCTGATCAGTAGGCAGATGGTCACTGTCAATAATATCCAGCATACCCAGAATGCCATTCATGGGCGTGCGAATCTCATGACTCATGGTGGCAATAAACTCAGACTTGGCTTTATTGGCGGCATCAGCCTTGAGTTTTTGCTCAAGACTCTGCAGTTGTTTGCCTTGCTCTTCCAGCAGGCTTTCATGCATGCTGTTCAGCGAGAAAACCACATCATCCAGCTCGTCTCTATGGGAAGATTCTTGTCGTAACAAAGACAGAGGCTGAAAGGGATTTTCCAGGCTCAGTTTCCGGGTGTGATCAGCAATATGTTGTAAATGACGAATCAGCAAGGTTCGTAGCAACCACAATATTATAAAAGTAATTGCAAAGGTTTTTATGCCATGGGTAGCGACAATAAAGCCTGCCTGCTTCCATAAACGCAGATAGATGCCATCCAGGCTGGCGATAATCCGTAGTTCACCCAGTTTTGTCTTGTTACCATGGTTTTGCTGTGCATCAAGGTTGTCAGGCAAATGCAGGTCCAGCGTCACTGACAACAAGCCATCCTTTTGACCGTTGAAATTTTCGTGCGTCGCCAGCTTTCGTAAACTGCCATCCCAATGTTCTGTGCTTACTTCGACATAAACCACATCATCCAGTTTCAGGATAGAATAGATAATGACCTGGACCTGCTCATCATCAAACTCCCATAAACTCTTGGCCAGGGCCGACAAACTGATCACCTTGACCGAATTTATTCTCTCGCTTAAATTGTCCACATCATCGTAATACTGTTTCAACAGCGTCAATGAAATGGCGATAAACGTAATCACCGAGCTACAGAGTATAATCATAAGTGCCAGTTTTCTGGCCAGTGGGTGACTTCGGGATTTATGACTAACCATTACAGCTATCCTGATCCATATTATTTTTAGTGCCTGCCTTGGCGCATATTCCTCCAGTTTAGCAGCCGAATGAGCATTAACTCATTGAACTCGACGCCGCCAGTCAAGAGTTAAACCGGATTGAGTCTTAATGAAGACTCATCAAGGAGCCTGAATATGTTCAGGAAAGCTCACCACAGGCAAGCTATCAACAGGCTCAAAATAAAAAGAATCTTTCACGGATGGTGTCACATTGGTATACAGACCAGGAATATAGTCAAAACCATACCCGGTTCTTCGTACTTGAATCATCCAGCGTTAATGTTGTTTTTAGTTTTGGAGTATGGAGAATAATTTCAGCTTTATGTAACATAAAAAAACACGGCCTGACGGTTACCTGCCAAACAGTGCTGTTGATATTTTCGACTATGCTCTCCGACTTAATGCGCCATTTACCAACTCTATTGCCTCTGCCTCATTGTGTCAGACATCCAATTGTATTGGGAATTTTTAAACCAATAACTTACTGATTATTAAGCAATTAAAACAACTGCATGAATAGCAATCTTCTAAATATATTGGGAATTTTCAAAACCTCTATACCCAGACACCCTTCCAATATGTTGGGAATTTTACAAAGTGATTATAATTCAACAGGTTACAGCGTAATTTTTTCACAACAATCTATCTATTCCTAAATCAACGGTATACCCAAGATTCTTATACCCCTTCTCCCTGCGCTGCTTCATTCTGGCCAGCATGGGGACCGCTGAATCCGTGTAGTCATAGATGACGACCTCTGTTTTCCCTTCATACTCCCGGTGGATTCGTCCCGCATATTGAGCAAGGGTGCCTTTCCAGGAAACAGGCAAAGCAAGGGTGCCTTTCCAGGAAACAGGCAAAGCAAGGAACAGGGTATCCAGCGTTGGAAGGTCAAAACCCTCTCCCAGATATTTCCCGGTGGCCACTAATGGGGCGGGAACAGATGATTCAATAATACGCTGAAGAACTGCCTGTCTGGTTTTATCCCGCATCCCTCCGTGTAGAACCTCTGCCGAAGGTATCTCAACTGATAAGGCCTGATGCAAAAGCATCGCATGCTCTTTTCTTTCCGTCAGAATGACAGGGTGCCGGCCTTCTTTTGTCACCATCAGCACATCACGCACTATTTGCTGATTTCTGTGTTCATGACGGGCAAGCCACTGGTAGACTTCGCTGATATGAGGCTTGTTCTCTATCCACTCAGAAAGTGGCAGCAGGCCCGTCTCCCTGAAGATCACCTTTCGTAAATAATTACTTTGCCTCTCTTGTGCCTTATGGCGTATAGGGCCTGCCTGCATATGTATAATCGGTTGATGACCATCTTGCCGATGAGGTGTAGCGGTAATTCCAAGAACGTAGCGGCACCTTACTTCATTCAGAAGCAATTCATATCTTGGCGCAGAAAGGTGGTGACACTCATCAATAATTACCTGTCCATAGTCTAATATCAGCGGGTTAACCTGATTATCACCTTTACTGATCAAACTTTGATACGTGGCAATATCGAACAGACCGGTCGGCTTCTTCCGCCCGCCAGAAATAACGCCAACACTGGCCAGATTCAAAAAAGTTTCTGCTCTCTCTTTCCATTGATCTATCAGCTGGCGGCTATGCACCAACACCAGCGTATTCACTTTACGCTCAGCCACAAGAGCAAGGGCGGTGACCGTTTTCCCAAAAGCCGTTGGTGCATGTAGAACACCAATGTCCTGTTTCATCATTGCCTTGACCGCTTTTTGCTGATCTTTTTTCAGCTGTCCCTGAAACGCCACCCCCTTGAGTTCAGTGCCCGAAATCCTTTTATCCTCTATATCCAGTTTGCAGCCCTGGCTTTCAAGTAAATCAGACAGAGTTTCAAGACATCCACGAGGAAGATGCAAATACCCACCCTCCATACGAGCACAGGAGATAATTCTGGGTATCCCCTGAGTTGAAAAGCGCATCGACTGCAGCAATTCCCGCAAAAAATAGAAAAATGGAGATTTTACCTTAATTATCTCATTGATTTTTAGACACAAACAAAACCCTCAGAAATAATCTGATCAATAGATCAATTTAAATACACTGAAGAAAATGGTTTTTTATTGGTAACTATGCCGTATCAGGGAATATGCTCCGGATGCTGATCATTTTTCGTTTTGGCTGTTCACCGGGTTTAACTCGCTTGCCTTTTGCTTTTGGTTCAGGTGCTCCCTGCAAGATCAGACCCTTCATGAATAACGCCCAAGAACTAACCACGAAAATTTCAAAGAAATTCCTCTGCTTCTCCCAAAGCGTCTTTTTCCGTTTGTTAGCCTTCAGTGCTGCATTAAACAAGGGGCAGGAAAGCTCGACAATTTGATCAATCAGAAAGGCAAGAAACGAGTGCCTATGCCCCCGTTTGTCGGTATAAGTGAATCGCCGAACCTTGCCTTGCCGGTCCAGATCATCAACGCTTTCCAGCAATGCCGGATGATCAGTGTCCTTGGCAACAGCGATAAAAAAGGCTGCCATAAGACCGAATTAGTTTAAGGGTTGGTCCCTTGGAATAGAGACCATCTAAACCCAGTACCAGTTTAAGGTGGTAGTGTTCCCTGGCGAGATCTTCCAGGATGCGTTCAAGGGCACGCACTTCACAGTCATTTTTGGAAGCATCTTTTTGTTGGGTAATAGGTTCAGGCATTAATGGATGAACCGTTTTCAATCCTGACTTTACAAGACAGATTGCTGATAACTGTTGATAGTACATAGTTGTTTTTTTAGGGTTGTCAGCGTTTTTTGTACAACAGTTTTTACAGTTGATGGACTTTGACGTAAAGGTTTGTGTGCCATCTATGTATGGGAGCTAGGTAGCAATGGCACTGACTTAAGGCCTCACCCCTTGTATTCAGTGAGCCTGCGGGCTTGCTTTCTTGGGTGCTGAAGTTTCTTTGTTGGCTTGCTACGCCTTTTGACTGCTCGCGGTTCGGATCTTCCAGGTCGATTACCTACCTTGTGCTTGCCGATCAACTGGATCATTATTTCTAAAATCTGAAAAATACTGATGGTTCCCATTAGCAATAAGTAGTGGTAGCTGAGTAATGTGTCCTGAGCTGTTTTGAAACTCACCTCTCTTGGTTTACGCTGCATCGTCTCTGCCGTTTTAGCCATCAAGGCTCGTATAAGATTATATACCAGTAAATGGACGTATATCTCCTTGCGTAACATTTCAGGGGTTTTGCAACGTAGGACTTCCATTTTCATCATGGTTTTGATGCACCTGAAATCAAGCTCGATATGCCAACGATCTATGTATAAATCTGATATATCTTTTCTGGGGTAAAGCTTAGTGTCAGTTAGTGTTGTAACAATTATTCGCTTTTTAGTCTTGATTGCCCTGACAATGATTTCTTTTGGTACTGCACTGTATGATTCCTCGTCCATCCATGGCGGACGATCAGGCCTTTTGAGTTTGAACAGACCCTCTTTACTACCCAGTTTTACATAGCACTTTCGGAAATCAAGAATACGTGAACCGTTCTTCTCGAATACGCCATCAATATTTGCTGATATCAGTGCCGCCAATATGAAGTAATTCTCAAAGTTGGCATCCCCTAGCAGAATGTCACCTTCGTTTAAGCTGTCGAACATCTGCCTGAGCAGAGCCTGCTCACCGGTTTCCTTGCCACTATACGGAGCTACCGCGGCGTCCAGTAGAGCGCCGCTGGCAAGGGTAATAAGAACAAGGATTCTAATTATAGGGAAACCGAGTCCTTTTTTTTGGGTGGACGGCTGGGGATATTTTTTTTGATTCGCCTCGGTGTCAGGTCCGGACACGGTGGAACCGTCTGTCATTACTACTCTGCGGTTGTGCCACAGCCAGTCTGCCGGGGTTTCATCAGAAAGGGACAGCCGGAAGTTTTAAATAATGATTTAAGAGCAAGCTCGTTGAGTCGCATACGCGCCTTACAGTAAGCATCATTTTCTATTTTTAGCGTCTTTTGCCCCAGCGCTAACTGATCTGCCGAGTCTTGAATCAATACTTTGCAGCAGGATTTATCATCATTAGACACCTGTCTTATAAACAAGGTGAGAGTTTTTACCGCAGGATAGTTTCGCGCTCGTCCCGGGTGTTGGTCTTGAAATCCATCTATGTCTTCAGAACGTAAAATAGAGGAATGTTCAGCGTCAGAAGCTTGGGCAAACTGGTTACGGCAGTCATTAGCGAGACGTAAATATTCTGGACTAGACTTGTTCATGGAGGCTTGCTCGCGGGATGTTTTCAAATCAGTTTAGACGGCTGATTTGCCTTTCGGGCAAGTCCTTCATACCAAGGCTTTCAGCCTTAAGTCAGTGCCATTGAGCTAGGTAGCCCTCTTTAAAATATTGGTACTGTTTCAGTTTCCCACGCCGCTGACAGTAAGCAAAACAGGCGAGAAACAGTGGACGAATATGTTTTGTCTGAACGAGGTCAATAGTTGATCTCAGATAGGTATCACAAGGTATGTGCTCAACGTGATACAAGCTCTTGGCATTTTCTTTAATTGTTGGCTGGTCTCGTTTGTCATCGCAGGTCAGTAATGATGCATTTTTATTATGAAAAACACCAAGGGCATACATAAAAAAGTCGGGAATGGAAATATTTGATGAACGCCCTTTCTGTGAGCGAGGGTCGGGAATCTCTTGAACTTTCTCAAAAACAAGATCAACGAGGTCAGCGGTAACCGAATGATTATGAGAGGAAGGCATATGACACTGTGTTGGTATTTTGCCAAAAACATCCTCTATTTTAGACTGCGTAGCTGAAATTGTCCTGCAAGCTTCCAGCCCTTGGTAGCAGAGGTTTTTTAGTTATTGCGGGAACTACTGCTCTGATAAGGTCAACCCGAATATTTGGTAAATATGCATCTGTTCGTACTGGGTTCTGAGTGTAAGTCGAAGCAGTTTATAAAATATCCGGGTTAGTGATTGACTTTTTGATTTAAAATATTTCTATGAAATTACTGGAGAGATTAACTATTGTCCTTTGATGTCCTTTGATAAATATCATCCTGATTGATTTTAATATGCGTCAATTAGTATTTAATATTTTGTACTATACAGTTTTATGCTTTGGCACTTTAATAGGTTGTTAAATATATCAGCTGATCAGATAACACAGTGGTGGCTTTATGGGTGTGGAAATAGCTTCAAATCAAACAGGTTCTGGAGTAAAAGCCAATGATTATTCAATGCATCAGAAACAGCAGGGCGCAGGTAGTAGTCAATATCCTTCTGCACTGAATGCAGTGCAATCCCGAAAGCATAAGGGAGGTAAATTATGGGATGAGAATAAAGATGTAATTAAGTATATAAAAAATACTCAGGAAGAAGCTTCTGGTTATTTGCAGTCATATTTTCCTGAAAGGTTTTCCGGGTCATTATTGCGTCAGAATATAACCATGCCTTTATCGATTGATAGGAGATTACAGCCTTTTGCCATTGATCCGCATTCTGAACAGAAAGAACTGGCTGGTGAAACCTCAGTAGAAATAAAATCCAGGATGATTCAATCAGAAGAGGATGAATATGACGCGTCAGGCACGGAAGATAAGTCTCAGCAAACGTCAGGTAGAGCAAAACGATCCAATATACTGGGTGATATTGCTGGATTAGAGGCGGAAACCACGGTGAGTGCAATAACGGCTCCCGTGATGACCAGCCCCGTTTCAGCTACTGGATTCCATCTGCAATCATGGCTGGACGTGCTTGATGAATACGTTGGAAAAACCGCGCTGGCAGAAGTAAATAAAGTTCTTTCGTACTATCAATCAGTAAGACCTGAAGATGATATTTCCGGATTATTGGCCAAAGTTGATGAAACGTTGGCTTTTTACCAGGCATTGAATCTCATTGAATTAACGTACTTTTATGCTGAAGCCATTAAAGACAATAATCCGGATACGGCACAACAATACAAAGAGTCGATAAAAGAGCTGTCAAATGCCCTGCATGAGATTATCAGAACCAATAAGGAACCGGAAGGCAGGCAAAAGAGGGCCCCTCGAGTTGAAGTGTCATTTCAGGATCTGTTGAAGAATAACCTGAAGAAAATAGATGCAATATCCAAGACAGATGCTGGTTCTATTCAGGAATTCTTCCGGGGGTTTAACGAGAGGAAGTGTCAGATAATTTATCAGGCTAAATATCCACTGGGTGGGCAGGCTGAATTAAAAAAATTTCTAAATATTGAAGCGGATGGTGTCATTGATAGACTTTCACGATTGAATTCTTTCATTTCCACACAGGATTATTTTAAGGCAGGGGCAGCTAGTTACGACTTTAGTGCTGCGTTAGAAACAAAAAGGCAGTGTGTTTTCGTTGCGGAAAAAGATGTGAATGATTTGGATCTGTCCCGTGATGATATTTCTGTTTATCTGCTTGAAGATTCGAGAAAGCTTTTCAATATTGGAGAGCAATTACGAAATTCATTTTTTAGTTCGCAATTGTCAAAGTCCATTTCATTTTCAATGAGCAGAACGAACCCTGTATTATATCATAATTACTTAATCCCGGGTTTGAATCCGGGCACCTGCTCAGCTTATGTGCATCTGTCTATGGCTGCCCGGAGTAGCGAGCTTTTGCTAAGTAACCTTATCAAGTCTACTTATGGTTTAGGTGTGGAAAGTGAGACCCTTCTTAAACTTATGGAGGCTTTGCAACTATTTCGAAGGACTATTCCTCCCAGCGCAGTAAATTATCGTTCGGAGCTTTCCGCCAGAAGCCTGAGGCTGCAGAGTGCTGGTTATAAAGTAGACAGTTATTTTTGTAAGGAGGCAGAATCTGCGGTTAAAAGAGTAGACTTAATAAATAATACTCCCTTCGTAGCAGTTCTCCCGGATTACTTGGGTGAGGAACTGGTTAAAATGCTTCGCCAGAAACAGGCACAGGCCAGAGGAGTAGGTCAAGTATCTCTAAAGGCGATATATGAATTGCCCCGTCACGTGATCTCAATTGATTTGCGAATCAATACCCAGGGTGAAATGATCGCTACCTGGGCGAATACAAGTGGAATGTATTGTGAAATAAAAGCGAATTCTGACGCTGAACTGGTAGATGCCTTCAATGAACAAATATTACCGATGGTAAAGTCCGAGCAAACGAAAGGATTAGATCGTATAAATAAAACCCCCGGGTCTTCTGATGCTTACAAGGCGTTATTCAATGATCATGGCAATCGGGTACTGTTACATATTCCAACAGACAGCCAGATTGAGCCATTAGAGCAGTTGCAGATATTGCCCAACTCCTGTTTGACCATCAGTGATATGGTTAACCATGATGTGTCGCTATTCAGTCAGATAGAGCAAGTACGTACCACGGCATTTATCAATGACTACCTTGAATTTATGCAACGTCCGGAGGTTCTTAAGTGTTTAGCGCGGAATGTACCTGCCGGTTTTCAACCCATAGCGGGGAAGGTTTCAGTAAACGACCATGTACTTCTGCAGATGAAAGAAGTCCGGGCTGCCGTTGAAAACACCCTTGCCTCCGGTGACAGGGGGGCCAGGGTGCCAGCAGATATATCCTTGCTGCACAACAATCTCACTCCAATACTGGAGGTTATTCAACCTGTTATCAGAGGGAACAAGGCCCTGGCTAACCCTAAGACCCTGGACAACATTGCTGCAGGGCTGGGGGTATCGGCGGGTGCTGCAGCCCCGCCCGTGGTCTGGGGGCCAAGACGAATGCCGTTCAGTGGAGAACTCTCTGAACCGCAGATTTTGAATGTGGGGCAGGTCCTGGCCCTGGCCCAGGGAGCTGATGTGACAGAAATGGTCGACTTGGTAAGACAATTGCCTAAGGTCGAGAGTGTAAGACAATTTCCTGGTCGGCAGAAGCCAGCTCTGCAATCAGAAGAAAGCGTCTCTTTGAACCGGGAAAAAATATCGAATCCGGAGTCTCGGGCAGGCCAGGTGAAGTCCGGGACGATAGGCTCTATTGCTTCTACCTTTTCCTGGAAATCCGTAGTCAATGCTTTCAAGCGCCCACAAAGTACGCAGGTAAACCATGCTGAATCGTTCGAGAATGCCATGAGGGGCACCAGACAGCTAAATAAAAACCTGGGGGAACAGATAGGCTCGCGGTTGGCAAAAAATGAAATAAAAAGTGAGGCAGTAAACGAAGCTGAAATAAAGGCTGTAGGCGAAGCAGAAATAGAAGCAGTAGGCGAAGCAGAAATAAAGGCAGCAGGCGAAGCAGAAATAAAAGCAGTAGACGAAGCAGTAATAAAGGCAGCAGACGAAGCAAAGTCTGGAAAAGCAGCAGAAAAGGTTGCAGCCACTGAAGAAAAAGAATTGGAGCTGACTAAAGATAAAAAAGCAAAAAGAAAAGGAATAAGAAAAAGAACAAGAAAAGCAAGAAGAAAAGAATCGGAGCAAGCTGTGTTGTGTGAAGCGCGGAGGAAAAAACGGTCGCTGGATGGGAAGTGCCCGCCGAAAGTGGAAGAGGACGAAGTCTATGAGGTAGAAGTCAATAAAGTAGAGAGCAAAGCAAAGAGTAAGGTAGAGACAGCAAAGGTTGATGAGGAAGTAGCCGTAGCCGAGGAGAACATGGCCGGTGATACAGTGGCTGATACCGCAGGCCAGACCGGGCTTGAAGAGTTAGGGCTTGATGGGGCTTTTACCGAAGGGTTGGGGAAAGAGTCCCTGGAATTGCTGGCGGATGAGGGGTTGGCCGTTTTGCCGGAACAGGTGGTTCTGGAAACGGCGGTCGGCGAGCTGGCAGCTGGCGCCATGGCATCGGGTATTGGTATTGCGGTGGGAGGGCTCATCCTGATCATCCAGGAGCGGGAGCTGATTACCGATTTATTGACCGACCCGAATAAATTTATCGATGACATTTACGCCATTACCCTGGGGCTGGAAGCGGCAGGGAAAGAGATCCGGGATAATGCCCGGGCCCATCACCAGCGTTATCATCAGCTCAACGGCGATACCCATAAACGGTATACTATCGGAGAACTTCAGTACATCGCTGGCGGGATGACGGCGGAATGGTTCGCCAACGGGCTGGATGATTCCCTGGGCAAGATGGAGAAATTTGCCGAAGACAGTTATGTCGATCCGAGATGGCAGTTGCACGGACGCAGGCGACGGTCCCTGGCCGCTACCAGCCAGTCTGGCGATGCCTCCGGTGCCGCCCGGGTGGCTGCCCCCCCCCCCATTGAAGTCCACCTGTTCAATCAGCATAACAGCGAAATTAAAAAGGCCCGTATTCAACCGGAACTGCTGAAGCGGCTGTTTCAGGGCAAACCGTCCTATACCCTGCATTTTGTTGACCGCCGTCCCTGTCATAACAATATCAGTCCCACGCCCGGCGTTTCTGGCAGCGATACCGAGCCCCGTTTCCCCATACAGCAGCCTGTCTCCGAACTCGTGTATCAACTGATGATGCAAATGCGGGATCAGTTTAACGCTGGCTGGCTCCGTTATCTTGAGTCCGTGTCGGTGGCAAACCCGTGGATCAGCGAACCGGAGGATGTGGTTGATGACTATGTAACTGTGCAGCAGTTTTTCTGGAGCGACGTCAAGCTCCAGGCTGAACTTCGGAAGGCCGGGTTCCGATGTGATGCCCGGGAACTCACCGCCACGCAGGTTCAGTTGCTGGCGGGGGTTGTGGGAGAACAGGTTGAGCAGGCGGCGAATCATTTTGCCCGCAAGGCGCAGCAGATAAACGACAGTATCATGCGGACTATGCGGACCAGTCAGCAACAGCTGCAAGACTATGGGGTTGACCCTTCCGGCCATCATGCCAACGCTGTTGATGGCCCTCAGCGGATGTTATTGCAACGGGCCATGGATCAGGTCACCGGCCGGGTGCTCCTGGGCCTGACTGACTATTTGCAGCAGAATAACATGGCCAGAAGGGCGTATAAGGCAGAGGCTGAAGCCAGTGTTGCCATGATGGGCGGCATCGACACCAGACCGGAGGCGGGTACCGCTACCCGGGTGACGGGGGGCAATGCAACGCAGCCCGCCTTGCTGGAGGTCGAAAATGGGCAACCGGTGATCAGTGCGACCGTCCTGAAACAGCTGAAAAGAATTCAGGAACGCGCTGCTTTGAGTATCCTGGAGCCATGGCATCAGGAAAAACAGCAACAACTGAAGGATGACCTGTTAACGCTGCTGGTTGACGCAGTGGGCACTGCTGGTCAGGCGTATTCCGGTTTTTCGCAGGATATCATCCGGTTGCCCCCCGATAACCCCGCGGATACGGAACCCGAGGTGGTCGCCGGGGCCAGTCATGGTCATGATGGACAGCTGCCGGACCTCACCCGCTATCAATACGCTGTTGATGGTTTTACGGATATTTATCCGCAGAAACAGGCCCGACTGGCCACCATGCAACAAGTCCGTGGCAACCTGAAAAAACAGGTTCAGGAAAAAATTGCCGGTTTGCTTGCCAGGATTAAAGGCGATCTGAGTGCTATCCGGGGAGGGCGTGAGCCACATGGGGATCGGCGAGGTCTCGTGAACGGCTACTACCGGAAGAACCTTGACTGGGCCCGGCAACAACGGGCGGGGTTCATCGACGGGGTCGACAGGCTGTTTCAAGACCTGGCAGCCAGGCTTGATAAACTGGCCCCGGCGATCCTGCCGTTAACCGAGGCAATCCCCTGGCCTGCCACCGCTGACCTGGCCACTGTCGAGCGTGTCCTGAATGGGTACATGGGGGTAATAAGGAAGGATCTGTCGGATGGGATCAACCATTATATCGAGTCATTGGAGTTCGGTGACAGCGGCATGGTCGAGGGCGTCAATATCTACCCCTGGAACCATTTCTGGACCTATCTGACTGATAAGATGGCCACGAAGGTTGCGGCGCTTCAGTCAGACGGTGTCATCAGCCGCTCGCGCCTTGGTGCGGTGCTGTCGATCTACCAGCAGACGGCACTGGAAGCCTATAACTTTTATGGCTATCAGGCCATGGAATTATCCCGGAAGGCGGTTAAATCACTGCAGAACCAATACCGGAAAGTGGTCAATTATCCTGCGGAAGTTTCCCGGGAGTTTGGCGAGTACCTGGAGCGACAGGAAAAATATCACTGGCTTGACCAGGGCGGCCCGGGCAGCGCGACCAATAAACCCTATGAGATTTATGGGCAAGTGGTCAGAGACCAGGAGTCCGGAGAGTGGGCCAGGGAAGAGGCGCAACGGGAAAAAGAAGACAGTAACTTCTTTAACCTGCTGAAGGGGCGCGGGCAGGTGAATATTTCAGAGCAGTGGATTAAAGATAAGATTACGCACATTTACTATCGTTATGCACAGCAAATTGACCAACAAGTTCAGGCCAAGTCATTAATCCGGGAGCAGGTACTGCAGGAGAAAGCCCTGGCACAGTCTCTGGGGCTGGATATTTCTGCTGTCAGCGGGGCAGAAAGTGCTGGTCACGAGCCCCCGGCCAACCCTGCGGCGGTGTTTTTTGAGGACGAACTGGCGGTCTGGCGAGACCAGGTGAACACAGGTTTCCGGAATGAATTATACGGTCTGGTCGATTACTCACTGACCACAGCTTACCAGGATTTTCTTAATGGCTACCATAACCGGGAACTGGGCAACAACGGGCTAAGGACGGAGCTGGAAGACAATCCCGAAGCCCTGTTTTATGCGCCCCTGGATAAACAGCGCATGCTTGCCAGTCATCGCGCAGAAGAGAGTATGATCCGTGCCCAGGAGTCATTGACTGAGCAGTTGCATGAACTGCAAGTGTCGTTTATTAGTCAGGGGCAGCACTCCCGGAACGATATACGGGCAGTGATCGACCATGAAAAGGCGTGGGCATCACGACAACTGATGTTGCTTTCTGCCCACGGCATGGCGCAACTGTTCAGGGACTGGAAAACCAATGTCCTTGCGATTTACAGTGAGAGCGAAGGGTTAAACCCACCGATTACCTCATTTGCTGAATATCTTGCGTTATTGACGCCGGAACCGACAACACAGCCCGGGCCCCAGCAGCCTTACCGCATAGATGATCACGACGAAGTCATCATCCCGATTGTCCCCGACCGGCCAGCGCACCTACAACCCAACCGGCACCGTCGTTCGCTGGCGGGTACGGATCATTCTGCCGGAGGTCGGGATCCCATGGTGGCAGCATTCGATCTCCCCGCCGCAACTTCCGGAGCCAGCCGTCAACGGGGTATCCTGTTCGATATCAGGGATTTCCTGGGTTCGATGTCGCAGGGGATTCTTTCTGCCACAACCGGCTGGGGATGGGCATCGCAATCTCCTGCAGTCAGCCTGCAGGTGCCCTTGATTGAACCCGGGGCAACCGCTGGCAAGCCATCCTCCTCCGCCATTCATTACACCCGCCACCCCGGTAGTCCTGACAGCAGCAGCGTGCTGCTGGTGAATTACCTGGTGGCCAAGGGTACAGGCCTCCCGGTGTGCGAAAACCGGGAATGCTCCCCGGGGGGCGGCAACCACAGTACCCTCCCTGGCAGGAAACGGATGATTGGCTTTACCCCCCTTGCCCGGCCACTGTATAACGACATGGTCGCTTATTTTCAGGATGTGCAGAACTCTTCCAGGGCTGCTGCAGATGGCTGGCAGGGCAGTGATTACCTGGCTATGGCGGTGATACTGTGGGCCAGGGAACGGTCGGGTATTCCGGCCGGTCCTGATCAAAAGCTGGTCGCCGGTTTTATCGACCAGGCACTGCGCTCGCCGGTTGTGGGGACCGGGCATCAGCGGGCCGGGGAAATTGTTGCCCGGGATGAACGGGGTAATCTTCGTATCCGGGGCGTGGGCCTGCACTATAGTGATCATCTGTTTTACGACAGAAGTCGTCAGTTACTGGTGGCGCAGGGTAATCACAGGGCCCTGGGGCAATGCATGATGGCCGCCACGGCCAGGCAGGTGCTGCAAACACCATCGGCACTGGCTGATGATCCTGACTCGGCAGCGGGTCCCGGGGATGCGCTGGCACAGCAGATTCGCAACCTGTTACCAGAAATATCGCGCAGGGATCTGGAGATTATTCACCGGGCTATCAGTCTGCAGGGGCGCTCGGGCAGTGGTTCGGAAGCAACAATCCGGCAGTTGTCCCGGGAGCTTAAAGGTATGGATGCAAACGGCGGACGTCAGAAATTCTCTGCTCCGAAGGCCTGTCGGCCGGTGATCAGGTTGCTGTGCCAGGATAAGGTCAACGACGCACGGCAACTGTTTATCGCCCTGTCACCCGGTGATCAGCTGGCAGGCATCAGAGTCCTTGCGGCACTGCCGGACCTGACGGGGGCGGATGGGTCCGAAGACTTGTTGGCAAAAGTGGTGGGAAGCATGGCCGGGCTGAAAACCCGGGGCCGCAAGCTCTCCCCGGAACAGCTGAATGAAACCTGGCAATTGTTTACTTACCTGTATGATATCAAGCAGGCCGGTGTCGGTGAATTAATCAACGAATCGGCATTGGTCTGGCATCTTGAACAACGAAAATCGGGCAATAGCGCGGTTGAAAACGATGCCCTGGGGCAGCGGATTAAAAGTCTGCTGCCTTCCGGGCAGTCGATCTACACGCGCTGTCTTACCGGTTTTGAAGAAAGCGGGCATCTACTTCCAGTCACTGCCCCCTACCATCGCTATGATGAGCGCCGGATTGCAGTACTGATCAGGCAGCACACCTCGCTGGAAGCGGCAGTCAGAACGCATTTCTCCGAATTCTTCGGAGCCGTCGCCCCGCAGTTGAAAGCAGAGCTGGTGGAGACTATATCCCTGGACTGTCTGTTGGACCTGAAGGGGAAAAGGAAGGTAGCGAAGCAAACAATCACCGAAGTTGTGATCAGTAGATTGTCCCGGGAGTCGGCAGAGTTTTCAACGGCAGGTTTTGATGCCACGACATGAAGTCCGAATGTTGGATGTTCTGGCTGTTATGTATTAAATAAATGGCCCTTTCGCAGGTTGGCTGATCAAAAATCAGGGTGGGTTACAGAATTACTCGGTAAGTGCCAGGTTATTCTGCCCCATAGCAAAGCTGCACTTGGTTAACCTGTTTACAGGGGCTTTCTAGATGTAGGTTGAGCGTCATTTTCCCTGTTTACCGATGTTAATCATGAAGCGGGTCTGAAAATCGATCAGCCAACCTGCGAAAGAGCCAAATAAATCAGATAGTACAGTGGTGGCTTTATGGGTGTAGAAATATCTTCAAATCAAACAGGCCTGAGAGTACAGGCTAATGATTATTCGACACATCAGAAGCAGCAGGGTGCAGGTAGTCAAGACCATTTTGCACTGAATGCCGTGAAATCCCGACAGCATAAAAAAGGAAATTAAGTTATTGGAGGAGGTTAAAGATATAACCAATTATATAAAAAATAATCCGGCAGGAGCAGTTGATCATTATCAGCCAGCTTCTTACAAAAAGCTCCCCAGTGCATTAATAGAACAGAATATTACCATTCCTTTATTGATTAATAATAGATTGCAATCTTCTGCAATTGATCCGCACATGGAACGGCACTGGAGTCAAGCAATAAGTGCAACAGACCTCCCAGTGTAGACCTCAAGCGGCGTTAGACCGCCAAGTACCTTGCGAGGCATGCTGTTTATTTGAAACTCCATAGCTTCAATTTCCTCTTCGGTGATCTGTCCAAACGCCATTTTTTTGGGCCATTGGCGACGGATAATACCATTGGTATTTTCATTGATTCCTCTCTGATAACTGGCGTAGGGCTTCGCGAAGTAGATTTCCGCGTTAACAGTTTTTGACACAAGAGTATGCATGGCAAATTCACCGCCGTTATCAAGCGTAATAGTCTTCGCACCTGGTGCGCGTTTCAGCAGCTCAACCATCTTATTGGCCACTATTTCAGAGTTCTTGCGCCAACCTTACCAATCAGCGCCAGACGGCTCTTGCGATCAACAAGGGTAACCAGATGAGCATCCTGCCCGTAAACAGTATCACCTTCCCAGTCACCCAAACGTGTACGCTGTTCGACAATGGCAGGACGCTCAGAAATATCCTTGCGATCAGGTATCAGAGAACGCCCAGCCTTACGTTTGCCGCCTTTCCAGCGAGACTTGCCAAATCTGGACAGCTCTCTGTACAGTTTGCCGCCATTAGCTTTATCTTGTGCAATTAGGCGATAGATTGTCGTATGACTAATAGCCTTATCCGGTAGCTCTATTTTAAAACGACAACTGATGTTTAATGGAGACCAGCCTAATGACAGGCATTTTTCTATAATCTGTCTGTGTTGATCATCGGTTTTCTTAGCCTTGCGGGCATTTTTCTTCCGCTCTGTTTTACGCTTTTCAGCAGCTTCTGGACAATAGCCGTCTGGACCTGAATTTCGGCCTAATTCACGACTGACAGTACTTTTATGAACGCCAGAATTGTCAGCCATGGCTTGTAAAGAAAGACCGGTTTTCAGTAGTGCCTGAAGCTGATATCGTTTGCCTTGAGTCAGCTGTTCGTAGTGTTTGGTTTGAGTGCTCATTCCAGACTTCCATTTCAGAGTGTGACAACTTATAAATCTACCGACAGCTGTCTCACATCTCAAGTTTCAGCCTGTTGCACTTATTGTATTACTCCAGCCCGGTCCCTCTTCCATCACGTTTCCACTTTTTAAACTTTTTCTCGGATCTGATATATATTCCGTCTTTTATCTGAATTTGGCATATCAAGTACTGCCTGTACAAACTACATACGGGCAGTATAGATGTATATTTTGGCAAAATTCCCAACTTAATTACTATAATTTCCAACTATTTATAAAAATACCCAACATAATTATGAGAATTCCCTACTCAATTGGATGTCTGACAATTGGCTTCCAGCTTTTTGTAGAGTGCTCCCAGTACATCCCACTTATGCATGCTCCACTCTGGAGAAAGAAGGTACTGCCGCTCTCCGGATCCTGTCAGCCGGTGAAACAGCAGCTCTTCGGGAGCCCGCAAGATCATCTTCGCCAACACGTCCGTATAGGATTCCATCGTTAATTCACGAACTTCACCCTTACGCCACTGCCGTGCCATTTGAGTGCCTTTGACGATATGAAGCGGGTGTACCTTAATAGCATCAACCCCAAGACCAATGACGCGGTCAAAGCTTACCAGAGAGTCTTCAGGTTCTTCTCCGGGTAACCCAACAATCAGATGGGTACACAACTTAAGTCCGTATTTTTTCGTCCTGATCACTGCGTCTTCATAATCGTCATAGCTATGCCCGCGGTTGATCTGCTCAAGCGTGTGGTCAAAGCTGGATTGAAGACCCAGTTCCAGCCAGACTTCATAGCCTTGATTCTGATAGTCAGACAGCAGTTCAAGAACCGGGTTCGGCACACAGTCAGGACGTGTACCAACAGCCAGGCCAATCACTCCGGGCTGAGCCAGTGCCTCGTCATAATAGCGTTTGAGATCTTCAGGAGAGCCGTAGGTATTACTGTAGGACTGAAAGTAGGCAATGAATTTTCTGGCTCCGGTACGAGCGCCTACCTTTTCCTGAGCCTGACGAATCTGTTCAGAGATACTCCCCGCTTTAGTGCTGCCAGGGCTGAAGGAGGCATTATTACAAAATGTACAGCCGCCAATACCTTTGGTCCCATCTCGGTTCGGGCAGGTAAATGACGCATTCACCGACACTTTGTGTACTTTTTCCCCGTATTTCTGCCGAAGATAACGGCCAAAAGTATTCACGAAGCGGGTCATGTCCATAGCGAGTTATTTCATCATGTAAATCGCTACAAAATACCGGCTGTCGGCAAGTTAGCCTATAGGGAATTCAACGCATGACTTAATGGCCAATGCTTAATCGGATGCTCTCATGTGAAGGGTGGAAGAAATTATATGGCATGGTTAAACAGAGAAGGACTTCCATGATAGACATCATGCTCTTCGGTATGAATAGCTTTCCCGCCAGAGGCAATACCACCTTGAGATGGCTATTCAGGATGTTTTTTCATTCTTTCAAGGGCTTCCTGAACCACTGCACGGGCCTCGTCCTGACAGGCCTGCATGGCGTCCGGATCGTCAGGCGCCACACGCCACTCAATGATTCTCTTGGCCAGTTTCCGAGCCATTACGCCAACCAGATCATCCAGATAAGTTTCATCAAACATGGCTAAGGGCATAAATCTTAAATGCACCAGTAGTTGTTCTGGCTTATCAGGTTCTTTCATATGTATGGCAAAATCACCGGCGTCGGAGGTGCTTTGGCTTATTGTTAACGTAAAATGCTCACCACTCATAATTATCTCCCGCCTGTACTAGTTTCAGTTGTCGGCGGTGTGACAGGTGGCTTTATGATCAGCAGACCAGCTGTCAGCTCTTTGAACCAAAAGCCGATAATTAATAACATCAGGAGAAGGTCACTTTTTATTATCTCCATTCATTATCTAGACTGAGCAATAGAAGGATTAAACATCATAAGCGGACAATGCCACCTGCCCAGAGCTATTCGCTAGTGGCATGGTCAGACATGGCATCATTGTCGTAATACAAAGTCGTGATACAAGCAGCCAGCGTTGACTGGGCAAAGGAGAGCCAGACTATGTCACTCATAACCAATAAAAATGTAGAAAACTTACCCGCTGATAACTCTGGACAGGTAGGCAACGTCAAACCTGTTGACCGTGTTGATCCGGCGCAGTCTGAGGAATTTTCCAACCTTGTGCAGAACAAGGAAGAAAATAAACTGGCCGAAAAAACGGCAGAAGACGGAGAGATCACTCCTGAAGCGCTACAAAGGCAGATTCGTGAAAACCTGTTTAAAAATGGCTTCAATAAAGCCCTGGAAAAAGCAAGGGAAATAGCCAAAGAGCTTAGAAATGGCTAGAAAACCGCTTTATTGTCATTAATTTGACAAAAGGTAGTAAGCACTTTGGCTTTATTACTTCTTAGTATAATTATGCCCCTCAATATATTTACAATTAAGTAAAGGATATGAGTGGTCTCTGCAGGCGATTTACAACCTGCAGGTGATGTAAACGCAGTACAAGGATGTGGCAGTATGTCAGCTCAGTCGTCGAACATCATACCTATTGTTCCCAGTGGTGATGAAAAACCGCCAAGAAATATCCTTTTTTCTGATTTAAATCAACTGGTTAAAGAAACCATCCTTCCTAAGGTAGAATCTCTGAGTTCTTCATTACTTACCCACCTGGAAACTTATCTGGAAGAGATCAACAACAATCAGGATATGATGCGCTGGGTGGATATCAAAAACCGGCTCAGAAATTCTGAAGAATCCATTAAGAATCATTTCATCAATGCTTTAATCAGCAACCATTTTGAGCAGACAAAACCAGAAGAAAATACATTGACTCTGGAGCTACTGGATAATGACGAGCTTGACCACAAACTCCTCTGGCTTTCTGCCACAAACCACTTTGAAAACAGTAAAAATTCAGAGCGGATCAGCCGCATTAAAAACTGCCTGGACTCCAGCTACCCTGAGCATGACGGCACCTATCCTGCCATGCCCGAGAGGATGTGCGAGAGCTTTTCTTCTGCCATTGAGAGTCTTCATGCGGATAAGGACATAGAACAGCAATTATTCATCTGGTTTGCCAATCACCTGAACAAACCGGGCGATGAACTCTGGTTGAAAGTCGACAGTTTATTGGTCAAAAAAGGTTTAAATTCTGAACAGCCTTCTCCTGTTGCACCATTAGAGACAAACAGAAACAGTAGCCCTGCCCAGATACCTGCTTCCATAAAGTCATTTTCCAACCAACCATCTACCAACCAACAACCAACAGATATTCAAAACGCTTATCCTGAAATGGATAACCCTCAATTTCTGGATGCCTTTGCTGACAAGCTAATATCTCGCCTGGAAGATATGCTGGCAGAGGATGAGATTATTCCCGAAGCAAAAGCCAGCAGGGTCAGAGCTATTGATCTTGCTAATGTTCTCAGTACACTGCAACTGGACATTTTCGAGCAACACACTTCTATAAAAAATCTTCATAATTCAGTTATTGATGCTTTAGAAATACAGGGGGTCAATTCAAACCTCTCCCGTCATCATGATGATCTGATCAATATGATTGGCTGGTTATTTAAGTACATTCTGGAAGACCACAACCTTCCTGATGACATCAAAAAAATCATAGCACTTCTGCAGATTCCAATATTAAAGCAAGCCATTCTCGATGATGCTTTTTTAACGGATCAGGAACACCCTGCCCGCTTATTGTTGAACGCCTTAACCTCAGCAGGAATGCAGTACTGCCGGGACCCTAAACTGGACAACCATGTACTGATGCTGATTGAACATACTGTGCGGACCATCATCTCTGATCACAGTGAAAATCCTGAGATTTTTCAGGATTGCCTTGAAGGATTTAAATACAACCTGACGCTTATCCTGCAATCCGAAAACAATGATTCTGAAAGTCAGGAACACCAGACTGAAAATAATGAACCATCATTGAAAGAGCAGGAGCAGGAGCAGGAAAACCCCATCGATGTTCAGACAGAAATGGTGGTCGAAGATGAGTCTGAGCATGAGGAAGAGATTATTCTCTCATCGGATAAGTCAGAAAATACTCAGCAGGCTTCACCTCTATCACTGATGGACCCAGAGACTGTTGAAGAGCCCCCTGAGCTGGAGCTGGCGATAGAAGACTCTTATGAAATAATCAGTGAGCCACAACCCCTTAATGCCATCGTTGAGCCCATCATCATTAATGAACTACACCCGGGGCAATGGGTTGAGTTCATCGGCGAAGGTGATTCACACCGCCTGCACTGTAAACTGGCCCGACTCAGCAAAGACAGACTCCGATACATCTTTGTAAACCGCTCCGGTATGCGGGTCGCAGAACGGTCCGGCCGTGAGCTGAGAAAAGGGATTGAAAATGGTTCAGTCCGGATTCTGGAAGAAAACCCGGTGTTTGATCGTGCAATTCAGGCGGTCCTCAACCGGTTTAAAAAACACTGAACTAAAGCACTTGCGTTTAATGGCGACTAACTATCTTGTTAACGGAGGGCTTTATGTTAAATCTGGACAATTTAAATCAAGTGACTGATGGTGATCAGGAACTATTGGAAGAACTGCTTTCAACCTTTTTCCAATGTACCCGGGAAGATATCCTGAACTTAAAGACAGCGGTTAACAACCAGCAAAGCGGCCTGATAGCAAGCCTTGCCCATCGAATCAGAGGTGGTGCTGCTATTGTCGGGGCAGAACAACTGGCATCCCTGGCCGGAGATATTGAATACTCCGGCAAGCAGGCCAGCCCTGAGCGTTATGAGCAACTCTTTCTTGAATTACAGAATTCCTTCAAATCCGTGGAAGGCCTGTATCCTGATTTATAAGGATGGCTTGCTGGTCAGACAGAATAGCCGAAACCCCACCACCGCAGAAAAAGCCATAAAGGGCGCTTCAAGCAAGCCACCCAGCAACTGCCAGGGCAAATCACTGCCCTGATCATTAAGCAGATAGCTGATCAGCGTCTGAGAACCCACCAGTATGACCAACAGAACCATAAAGGATGGCAGCAACACAGACCACTGATCCCTGGTCTGTACAAAGCTGGCCCGGATCGCCTCAATGGGATGCTCTTTGTTCAAGGCAACCCGATACTCCACAAACATTAATTTGTACAGCAGATAAAAACCCGGCAACAGATACAGGCTCAATCCCACCATGACCATCAGCACCACCAATAAGTAACCGGTGACCAGCTGAAAATAGACGCCGGTTGATTTAAGAACGCTGTCGTAAAGACTTAATGCGCCTCCCTGATCCCGGCTGGCAATAAAGTAGATAGCCGCTCCCGTAGCCAGAGGCTCTATCAATACGGAAGTGGCCAGGTCAACAACACCACCTTTCAATGCTTCACTGCCTTGCAGAGACTGGTGAAGATAGAAACCAATAACCTCCGACGGAATGGCCGCCAGCAGAAACAGGAACGTCAGGCTAACCCCATAAAGAGAAAAAAATCGTAAAGATTGAAAGATAGGCAGCATTCAAATATCACCGGATTATCAGGTTCTGTGACATAAGGTTATCAGGCTGATGCTACATCCAGCCAGGTGAACTACTCGCCCCTAAAGGGGCAGAGCTTCCAATAAGACAGCTACCGGAGTAACAGCCATTATCTTCTTTTTTGACGTTTCATTGCCAGTTGCAGTAGAGGGCTTGCCCTTTACCGGCTTACGCTTGGCTCCACGTCCTTTAACTAGCAGGGGAATACC
>NZ_JAVRMB020000063.1:0-6101 GCF_031844845.1 Endozoicomonas sp. | reverse complement strand
AGATACAGGCTGTAAGCCCATACAGGATGCTCTGGAAGGGCTGGCCAAGATTGAAAAAGAGCTCTTGGAAGTCCTGGATGATCCAAGTCTGCCATTACACAACAACCTCAGCGAAAGCCAAATACGGGAACACGTCAAACGCCGTAAAATCAGCGGAGGGACGAGAAGCGATGCAGGGCGGCAAAGTCGCGACACTTTTGCCAGCCTGAAGAAAACGTGTCGCCTGTATGGTCTCTCTTTTTGGGATTATCTGAAAAGCCGACTAACGGGCGATGGGTTATTTCCGAGATTAAGTAGCCTGATCGAAGGAACTTAACGTCAACTGTCGTATGGTGTAGCCAGCAGTTTTTGAGAACTTACGAAATATATTCATTCCCTGTTTTTTAGCAGACGACAAATAGCTGCGAATCCGTGCAAACATGGAACTGCCGTCATCACTTCTGAAGCAGCCTGAGATTTTCTGTTTTAGCTTGGCCATCCTGACATCTCGTTCGCTGCCATTGTTATCGAAAGGAATTGAGAAGTCGGACAGGTAACGCAGGGTTTCTACCTTGAACTCACTGAGTCGCTTAAAGAGGTTGTAAGCCTTGGTATTCTTAACCTTCTTACGCCCAATCTCCTGTCGTTGTTTCTCCATGTAGGCGGCTTCTTTCGCTAGTGCCCGCTTAAGGATTCGGTCATAAATATCCTCAATCCGGTCACGCACAACGCTTGGCATTTGCGTCATACCAACTGTTTTGAAGCCCTTACAGTAATGCCAGGAAAGCCTGAGCAATTTCATCATGCGCAAGGCCAGGTGATTGCCATCTCTGTCGACAACGCCCTGGAGTTCCCTCAAATGATGGGCATTGCAAAGAACATGCACTGCCGCATAAGTAAAGTAGGGTTTCCAATGGTCATGAACCAGTACTCCGGCAAAAGTAAGCAGAATGCCCATGGCATCCATTGCCTTACAACCCCGTTTTTCAGACAGGTAGTAGAGTGTCCATTGCTCATCCCGCATGATATGTAGCCAATGAAGGGAGCCTTTGGCCCGCATGCCGGTCTCATCAGCGCCAGCAACCGGAGTATCCAGCAAGGCATCGCGAATCACCTGCTCGGTAGATTTAAGATTTTTATGCGTTTTTTTTACAAAATTTACGACACTGCCCGCACTGAGGCTCATGTTATAGACCGTATTAAAAAACTCTGAAACTCTCAAAAATGGAACAAAATGATGTTGGTTTAGATAGATGGCCATTGCCTTGTGCGAACAGGACATCCATAAATTTATCCATGGAAATAGTATGGATATTTTTGTGGGTGTCCTATTCATTTACCTATTCTTTTATTCTTTTCTATTCTTTTCTCGGTCAGGCTCCCAGGTTGCAGACCTACAGTTGACCGGTGATAAATGCGTAAATCCTGCTTTCTGCCGCATCGCTTTCCGGGCAATGCCCTCTTTCCCCAAAGTAAGCAACCTCCCCACGGGATGACATCGCTGCGGTTGCCTGCATATCTTTTGGAGAGGCTATCGGGTCATCCTTGGTATTAATGACCAGCAGGGGAACATCAGTTCTTGTCTGTCCATCAAAATAGCCTTTTGTCTTCAGCGACAATGGCCTTGTAATAACACCGGGGTTATCCAGGGTTTGATAGTTTACCCCAAGTCGGGCTAAAAATGAGTCCACAGTCATGTCAGGCAGAAACTGAATTTTGTCCGGTTCAGTTAACACCCCGTCCACCAGAGTACAGCGGGCTACTACGGCTTTCAGTTGAGGGTTTTTCAGGGTAAATTCCATCAGACTGACGCCGCCGGCGGAGGAGGTCAGTGCCGCTACCCGGTTTTCATCCAGAATGGGCGATTCCCTGACGAACTGCAGTGCGGCATCATGAACTTGCGACTCCTTGCCGGGCTGTATTTTTAATCCTTTATTCAAGCCTCCCCCCGGAATGTCAAAGGTGACCACCCCGTAACCCTCTGCCACATAGTCTGCAATTGAACGCTTATGCTCTACCAAAGTTATGTCTGAGCCTCCGCTCCATAGCACCACCGGCCAATTCTCCGCTCTGCTCTTTATTACCCCGGTTACCTGAGTTACCTGAGTCGGCAGGTGTAGCAGACCGTTAACCGACCCTCCTGAACTTAATGGCAATCGTACTGCCGAGACCCGTTCACCCTTTAGTTGGGCTGCCTTAATGTAAAAGGTCACTGACTTGGCCAACGCTGCCTGTTCATGATCCGTCAGAAGGTTTGGATATGAGGCAATCAGATATAGGGTGGATGCTCTCTGATAGAGTTCCGCAGCCTTGGTTTTTCGCGATTCTTTATCCGCTATAAGCGCAACGCTGACAGCCTGTCGACTCCATTCAAACGTCCATTGTCCTGCGTTATTCTCATTAGTGCTGTCTCGCAGTGGGCCATCACCGTGAATGCGTGGCAGTACGCTCTGCAAGTCCGCCTCAATCAATCCCAGGGATTTCCAGTCACTGATTCTCAGCTCCCGATACCACTCATTCTGGTTGCTAAAATCCAGTTCAGCCCGAAAGTTTTTATGCTGCTGAAGATTATTCTCTACAACAGCTGACGTTGTTTCTGCCTGACAGGCCGCCGCCAGTCCAAGCATCAAAGGTGTTATTAGCAGGAGCTTTCTTGTGTTCATCGTCAAAACCCGAATCCATTAACATATCAGTGAGGCAAGCCTATGCTTGTGAGCGTGAACAGACTGTGAATTGATTTTTCTCTGCAAAAAATCGCCAACGGGTATTCACAAAAAGATCACAGCCTCTGTGGTCAATAGAACTTATTTTGGGCAGTTTCCAGGCGAGCACATCATGCGCATTTTATTAGTAGAAGATAATATCGATATCACCGCCAGCATTGCGGACTACCTGGAGTTTCAGGGCTACACCTGTGATTTTGCCTACGACGGCCTGACCGGCCTGAATCTGGCCACCAACCACGAATACGATATTTATATTCTGGATATTGCCATGCCGGGTATGAATGGACTGGAACTCTGTCAAACCCTGCGCAAAACCAGACATGACCACAAGCCCGTTTTGTTTCTAACGGCCCGGGATACTCTGGATGATAAACTGGCCGGCTTTGCTTCCGGGGGCGACGACTATCTTGTTAAACCTTTTGAACTGAAGGAACTGCACGCTCGCCTGCAGGCTGTCTGCCGACGTACTTTTAGCAACAATGCAAAGCGGTTAGCACTGGCTGACCTGACTATTAATATGGATACCCTGGAAGTCACCCGCAACGGTATTGATATTCAGCTCTCACCCAACAATTACAAACTGTTGCTGACACTGCTGAAAGAGAGCCCCAATGTGGTCACCCGGGAAACTCTTGAATACCAGTTATGGGGCGATTCGGTTCCTGACAGCGACTCCCTGAGAAGCCATATATACAAACTTCGCCAACTCATCGATAAACCTTTTGATCCCCCCCTGATTCATACGGTTCCGGGACGGGGTTTCCGCATGGTAGAAAAATAATGATGGGAAATAAAAGACTCCGGATGATGTTTCTGAACAGCCTCAGGCTACGGATTATTGCCGCCTGTATTTTTTTTGCGATGGCGGTCAATATCGGCTTCGTCTTTTTCCTGAATCTGACCAGGGAGCTCAGTGAGGATACGCTGTTTAACTGGCATATCACCCTTAGGGCAGAACAGCTGCTGTCACTGTATCAGCAAGACCCGCAGTTGCTGGAGAATATGGATATCAATGGTCGATACCTGGTGGGTGATGATCAGCAGGTACTTAAGCTGTTAATGGCCGGTTCAGAGTCTCACCGGCAGGATAAACAGCTTCCAGACACATTAAGCCAGTCCCCACTGGTTGATGACTACATTACAATTACACAACAGGGCTCTTCTATTTTCGAGTTCTCCGACGGAGCCCGCAGTGTCCATATAGTCCGAACCCCACTGACAACGGATAAAGCGTCTCCTCGCTACTTTTATTATCTGGTTGATATCAGCAATTTCAGTCGCTCTGATACCGATAGTGGCTGGAAAATTGCCTTAAAAATAGCAATTTTTGCTTTCCTGACACTGGTTCTGGCCCTAATTACCGGTTTGGGCGTCACTCACTTTGTAGTAGCCCCGCTGACCCGACTTGAGCAGGATCTGGACACGATTGATTTTTCCGATCACAGCAGGCTTACCCGTAAATATTATCAGGACCAGGTGGGTTCTTTAGCCAACCGTATTAACGCTCTGCTTGACCGCATCAATCAGTTAGTCGAACGGGAGAAGCATATTACCCGGGATGCCAGCCACGAACTTCGCACCCCCATCACCAATATTTCCATGGCGATTGAATTAATCAGTCTGCTGAAGGAGAGTCAGCATCCAAAAATGCAGCAACTATTAATGCGAATATCACGGGCCAATAAAAACATGGCCCATCTGGTGAGCAGTTTTCTGTTACTGGGTCGGGACGAGTCGGTGGGCGAAGCTTCCGTTTCCGTCAGGCTTGCTGACATGGTTCAGAACTCAATAGACAAGCATGACTATCTTGCTAAAAACACCTCAGTGACCGCCATCAATGCGGTGGATGACCAGCTCTGTATTCACCTTCCTGCTCAGCTAATCGCCATTCTTGTTGATAACCTGGTGCGTAATGCCTATCAATATACCGAATCCGGCTTTATAGAAATCAGTGCTGACAGTGACAGCCTTGAGATCAGGGATACTGGCCCGGGATTTAATGAACAGTCTCTGCCACAGTTACTGAAACCCTACCAGACCGATCACGCCAGTGGCCTTGGCCTTGGCTTGAATATTGTCCAGCGTATATGCCAATACCGTGGCTGGACATTAACCATCCGTAACTGGTCCGATCAGGAGAGTGATCAGAATAATAGTGGCGCCAGCATCAGGATAACCTTTGATGAAATTGTCAGGGATTGATGTTGCAACGAGCCACTCAACCTGTTTTTTCTGTTTTCACAGTTTGGTCACATAATAGTCACCGGCTGATCACAGGCAACCCGCGAACATATAACGACAGTACTTCATCATCATTTATTAGGAAAATAATGAAACTACGTTCTTCTGTTGTTGCCACCTGCCTGCTGGGCGCCTGTTCATTCACTTCTGCAGTCTGGGCTCAGGAAAATGAAAACCCTGTGGTTGTAGGACTTGGAGTTCAATACGAAAGCAGCATCTACCAGGATATGGATGCTGAAATCAATCCTGCCGTCATTGTCTCCTTTGACTACGGTGATTTCTGGGTTCGTCATGAATCTGTGGGTTATACCCTGTTTTCAGGGGACAACTGGTCATTATCTCCGGTACTTACCATGGACATGGGCGAGGGCTTTGAGGTCGCTGATGCAGATGACAACAGTCGCCTTTACGACGGACTGGAAGATCGTGACAGTGGTTTCGGCTACGGTATCACCCTGGCTTACGACATGCAGTGGGCTGAACTTTCAACGTCCCTGTTGCAAGACACTGAATCCAGTTACAGCGTTGAAATGGAACTGGCCAAAGCGTATCAAATCACCGATAAGTTAAGCCTTGAACCTGCAATTTCTCTGGCTTACCGCAGTGCGTCCTACAACGATTATTACTTCGGTATTGATGAGGACGAAGCCAGTAAAAACAGCCTGCTGACTGCTTATGATGCCGATTCCGGCGTTGATATGGGATTAGCGATGACTGCCAGCTATGAGCTGAGTCCGCAGTGGATAGTAATGGGACAGGCCAGCTATACACGCTTCAGCAGTGCCGCTAAAGACAGCGTATTAGTCGATAGCAATAATCAGGCATCCGTAGCTATGGGAATTGCTTACATTTTCTGAACAGCGGCCAATGATCAGAGGCTGCTGATTGAATTTGGCAATTGAATTTGGCGGTCTCTGCTTCTTTGCCAGACTATTGATGAAAACCACGACGGACAAGCGCTTGCAACAACCGAATCCGTGACTTCTTAATTAATCCCAAGAAATTGGAAAATCCGGAAACCCTTCTGCCGTAAAGGCTCTGTAATTATTGATCCATGAAAAATGCTGTTTTTTTGATTATCCAAAAATGCACTCAGTAGGTGCAAAAAAGAAATCACTATTTATAGCCTGCAAGCTAAGTGTAGCAAGGGATGTA
>NZ_JAVRMB020000062.1:0-2526 GCF_031844845.1 Endozoicomonas sp. | reverse complement strand
AATTATTGTGTAACAGGATGGTAGAAAAATCAGAAAAATCCAGATTTACATGGGGGGTGCAACAGAAGGAACAGCAGAAGGAACAGGACATCCATAAATTTCAAGAAGGAACAGAAGAAGGAACAGAAGAAGGAACAGAAGAAGGAACAGAAGGAACAGGACATCCATAAATTTCTATTCGTCTAGATTAAACTAACGTTCTACTTAAGCTTTCGCCCTGAATTTATGGATGTCCTGTTTATGTTTTCTCCAGGGCCCGGGTCATTCCCGCCCTGAGCTTATCTTCATTAAACGGCTCACGGGTACCATCACGCTTAACCAGCCGCGGCATCAGCAACTCAGCGGTTTCATAACTGGTAAAACGTTCAATGCAGGTAAGGCATTCCCGACGCCTGCGCACCTGAGAGCCTTCTGCAACCAGGCGTGAGTCGATCACTTTCGTTTCAGCGGCACCACAGAATGGACAATGCATTGAGCAAGATAATCCTTTGGTTTTCAGGGAAATACTCCAATGATAACCATATACTTTTTTATTACAAGGTACTGAAAAAACTATCTCTGGAGACGAAGATGGTTGTTTGCCCAGGTTTCAGGCCGGCAGTTGGAAAACACACCTTTACCGAATAATCCGGTTATGCTTTGACATAACCATTACCGTGGGAAAAAGATTCTGACCGTTACATTTTGTGTTCAGGCCAGGTTCTCAACCAGGTTCTCCACTCCTTAAATTTCTTGAGCTCTTCACGGGCGGCTAATTTGTCCAGCATCAGTTCCATTTGCTGTCGTTCCCCGGCTAATGGATTCTCAGTTACTTTGGTATCCCCTGATATATCGGCGGCCTCTTTTTCTTTCGATTTTTGCGTATCAGTGAAGATACAGACTAAAAGCTCCCTCAATAAAGGCAGGTCACGGCATTTTGGGTATTTATTTGCGTCATAAGAGAATGGGTGAAAATCTAGCTCTTTACATATTTTAAGATTTTCGATAATTGTCTCATGCAAATGCCACAGGCTTTTGCTTTGAAAGTCGGGCTTGTTAAGAATATCAATGTCATCGATTGTTATGTTACTTGCTTCAAGCTTGTTTTCTGTTAATTGTTCAGTCTGCCCGGTTATTGATTCATGTTTAAAAACAAGATAATCTGTATTGCCTTCAGGAATATCCCGTGATAACTCTTGATTCAACCAGCTCGTGGTTAGTGTAAATCTAGTACAATCAAGTCCGTTTCTTGCATAAAGATAAAATGTCTGTATTTCTTTTTCGTCTTCTCTATCTAGTATGTGTTTTGATTTAGTAGATGTTATTTCATGTAGTAAGGTTTTTTTTACTATCAAACTCAGCCAGGGGTCTGTATTTTTAATTGTAGATAACGCCATTTCTAAATTGGTTTTATCTTTATCTGAAATATTTGATAACGAGTCTTCAAAAGCGCATGCAAGGTTCCATACAAAGCTGGACGGGTGCCATTTTATTATTCTTTTTGTGATATCGTTTTCTTTGATTGATTCATTAAATATTGCAGGAACTGTCCCGAAATATTTTGCACATTTCTGAGTTTCAAAATATCGTTCATCCTGGTCCTGTTGAAGGGCGGGAGCTCCAGGGGGAGTGTCAATCACTTTTTGACTCCATTCAGAATGAACGGGGACCGAGTTCAAAATATCGGAATTATTTAAGGACAATTCCCTGCTCGATGGCGGGAGCTTGGACACCGGGAAAGGTTGAGTTTTTAGCATTGTAGCGATATCTGTTGCAGATGGCATTCTATGAGATAAACGGAACGTTCCAACCGGCCTCTGCATTTCTGAGACTTTCGCTCTCTTGGTGATGGGTGTCTTCTTGCTGGCTTTACTGACTTTTCTTTTATTCCTACCCATTTTTCCAATACGTTGTTTATCTGAACTGGTACTACCCCTTGTATTAATTGTTTTCTTGAATTTTTGCCAAGATGTTTTTTGGCTTGTATTAGAAAAATCCACAATAACTGACCCCGGTAGTTAGATTAATGTGAGAGTCTATATCAAAAAAGAAAGGGGCCATGAAGGCCCCTTTATGTTCAAGTATTTTTTTAAATCATGACAATTGGAAGTGCATGAATTATTTATACACCGGCAGTCTAGCACAGATTTCCAGCACTCTGGCCTTCACTTCTACTTCGACCTTCTCATCACCGGAACCATCGCCCAGCCCATCAAGAACATCACAGATCCAGCCAGCCAGTGCGGCAGAATCATCTTCGTTAAAGCCCCGACGGGTAATGGCCGGAGAGCCGATACGCAGGCCACTGGTGACAAAAGGAGAACGGGGGTCATTAGGAACCGAGTTCTTGTTTACGGTGATATTGGCACGGCCCAGGGCATCTTCAGCATCTTTGCCGGTATACTCCTTGCCAATCAGATCCATCAGGAACAGGTGGTCATCGGTGCCGCCAGAAACGATATTGATGCCGCGCTCCATCATCACACGGGTCATGGCCCGGGCATTTTCAACCACCTGAGCCTGATAAGTCTTGAACTCATCGGACAT
>NZ_JAVRMB020000061.1:0-6716 GCF_031844845.1 Endozoicomonas sp. | reverse complement strand
AGAAACGTTGGAAATTACTACATATTTTCAATTAAAGTTGACTCAGGGATTGTCTGTTAACCCCATTCCCCCCAGTGTTTTTGCTATAACAGGGCTTCGAAAATGAATCTTACTCTCCATCAGCGCTATATGATTGCCGTGGTTGCCCTGGCGCTTTTTCTTATTGTTCATTTTCTTGGGCCGGTACTGACGCCTTTTGTTGTCAGTATGGTACTGGCTTATCTGGGTGATCCCCTGACGGACTGGCTTGAATCCAAAGGTTTCTCCAGAACCCTGTCAGTGGTCTGCGTCTTTCTGTTGATTTTCGGGGTGCTGATTACTGCGTTACTGGTTGTGATTCCAACACTGGCGCACCAGGTCAAGACAGTGATTCAGTTGTTACCGGCGTGGGAAACCTGGATTGAAATCCATGCCATTCCCTATATCCAGAAGTACATTGATATTGACCCCTCGCTATTTGATTTTGGTGAAATATCCAAAAGACTGGCGGGGCAGTGGCAGAAGGCCGGTGGTTTTCTGGCCAGTATTGGGGTTTCTGTTTCCAGATCCTCTATCGCTTTGATTGGTTTTGTGGCCAATTTATTCCTTATTCCCGTGGTCACTTTTTATCTGCTGCGTGACTGGGACAAGATGGTCGGCGACCTGAAAATGATGTTGCCCAGGAATGTCGAGCCCGTGGCGGTAACGCTGATTAATGAATGTGATGAAGTGCTGGGTGCCTTTCTGAAAGGCCAGTTGATGGTGATGTTTGCGCTTGGCGTGATTTACAGCCTGGGGCTGACCCTGATCGGGCTCCAGTTTGCCATTCTGATTGGCATGCTGGCTGGACTGGCCAGCATCATTCCCTACATGGGTTTTGTGATCGGGTTTGTCGCCGCTATGCTGGTAGCATTGTTTCAGTTTGATGGTTACATGGGGATGTCCCTGGTGGCTGTGGTCTTTTTGGTAGGCCAGGCATTGGAGGGTTGGGTTCTGACCCCTCTGCTGGTGGGTGATAAAATTGGTTTGCATCCGGTAGCCGTTATTTTTGCCCTGATGGCTGGCGGACAACTTTTTGGTTTTGTTGGCATGCTCATCGCCTTGCCCATGGCGGCAATAATTATGGTACTCTTGCGCCATCTTCATAGAAACTATAAGGCCAGTGACCTTTATCATGCCGGGGCTTCGGAAGAGAAAGACTGATACCTGTTTGTGCCACGCTCTTTTTCTTTTTTATGACTGCGTGCTTATGGTAAAAAAAAGTGGTAAAAGAGGTGGCAGAAATCGGTTAAAGAGCGTTATTGACTGATCTTTTGATGTTGGTCAATAACGGTTGATAATTGAACGGTTTCATTGTGTGCCTGTCTTATGTAACTTTGCAGTTTCTGTAGTGACTTTCTGCAGCTACCCTGAAACTGGCCTGAAGCTTTTTTCAAAAGAGGCCGTGGCAGTGAAGAGGTCATCAGGAAAAGAGAATTCACGCTGCTCTTTATAGATTGTTATAGATTGTTATAGATTCTTACAGATTCAACTTTTACCGAGAAACGACGGATTTAATGTCCACTATGAGTTTGCCTGTGCAGCTACCGCTCAGTGTCCAGTTAAGAGACGATGCCACGTTTGCCAACTTTTACAGTGGGCGAAATGAAACGCTGGTCAATCTTCTGGATATGGAAAAATCCGTTCCCGGTATAGAATCTGAACAGTTTATTTTCCTCTATGGCCCCAAAGGGGTAGGGTGCAGCCATCTGCTGCAGGCGGCCTGTCATCAGGTTGACCGTCGCAGTGGCCGAAGTATTTACCTGCCCATGAAAGAGCTGGTTCACTATTCACCAACGCTATTGGAAGGGATTGAACGGCTGCAGCTGGTCTGCCTTGATGATATCGGTGAAGTAGCGGGTGTTGATGAGTGGGAAGAGGCGCTGTTTGATCTGTTTAACCGTCTCCGGGACTCTAAAACCCGCTTTCTTGTGGCTGCCAGCAATCCTCCCAAAGCACTGGGTATTCACCTTCAGGATCTGGTTTCCCGCCTGGGCTGGGGGGTGGTATTTCAGGTTCACCCTCTGGAAGATCGAGATAAAGTCTCAGCGCTTAAGCTCAGGGCCCACCATCGTGGTTTTGATTTAAGTGATGAAGTGGCGCGCTTTATTATTCATCGCGGCTCCAGAGATATGGGCAACCTTTTTAACCTTCTGCAAAAGCTTGATAGTGCCTCATTACGAGCCAAGCGCAAGCTGACCATCCCCTTTGTTAAGGACGTGATGAGGTGGTGATAAGTCCATCCTCTTGCCTGATTCATTAATTCCCCTTCAGAAGAGCCGACCATGCTGACCAAAAGGAGCCTGCTGCTTCGTCCCGTTGCTCTGATGGTGTACCTGCTGCTGGGGGCTTTTTTTATTGCTGGCTGGCTTTGGTTTTCTCAGGTCTCTGATCGAGTGCTGGCGAGCCTGACCCGGCAAACCGGGCTGACCTTTGTCGATAAGACCCTCTCTTTTGATCCATGGCAGCGTCGGCTGTCCGTTAATGATATTCAGTTTAAAGAAAAAGGTGTTCAGCTCAGCTCGGGGCAATTGAACTTTATTCTGATTTATCGACACTGGTGGGAACCCTGGCTTGGTAAGGATGCTGAAGCACTCAGTGCCGTTGAGCTGGTGGGTGCCAATGTCATCGTAGAGCCGGGTCAGATGACTTTTCCCCTGCCGGCCTGGTTTCAGGAACTGTCCATCAACGATGGAACTCTTTCTATCACTGGTGTTGTTGAAGCGTTTTCTTTTGAGCAGTTAACACTGAATGTTGCCGGCGAAAATAAGCTGGATGTTCATGTGTCTGGTGAAGTATGGAATTTTTCAGGGACTTATAAAACCAGCCAGGGGGCACTGGCAGGGGAACTGAACCTGAACGCATTCCCCCTGGCAGATCTCATTTCTATTATCCCTGTGGGCGATGATTTATCGTCTGAAAACACGATTTTAGCCAGTGACAGTCTTTTCGAAGCGATGTCCGGAGAAGTAGATGCCCGGTTATCTCTTTTATGGGATAAACAAAGTGGTCTGGTTTTGCAGGGTAGCGCTGAAGGGCAAAAGGGGGCTTTCTCATTGAAAGGCTTTTCTATGGCCTGGCAGCATTGGCAGTTGAATGACTTTCAATTTAATGCCCGTGATCGTGCTCAGTCCTCAGCAGCCTTGTCTTTAGCCGGTGCCGATTTTAAGCAGGCAGATTCTCATGGAAAGAACAATGCTTCTGTCATTAATGAGTTAAACCATCTTTTACCTTTTTCCGTCAAGTCTCTTTCAGTGACAGACAGTCGCCTTGAAATTGGAACTGGATCAGTACCCTGGTTGTTTGAGCGTATTGAGGGAAGTCTGGTTGCCGTCGGTGAGGGTTCAAAAAAACACTGGCAATATCAGGCTGCAGCTTATTTGAACGGTGTGGGTGACCTGCAGCTAAAAGGGACGCTATCTGATACCAGCAGTTCCTCTAACCAATCATATAAGAATAGTTTTACCCTTAGTCTGAACAATACCCATTTAGCAGGTCCACTGAAACGTTATTCGGTGCTGGCTGGTTACAATATGCAGGGTTCCCGCTTTAATTTGAGCTATGACAGTCAACGTCATAGTGGGCAGCTTGCTATTACCGGCTGGCAGTATAAAAAACTCAATAATAGCCGGACATCTTCAGCATCTGGTGACTTGTTAATAGCTTTGCTAACGGATAAAACCGGGAACGCAACGATCCGGTTCAAAACAAAACCCGCGAAACAAACCGGATCAGTCACCAGCCTGTTGTTATCAGAATGGTCAGCGTTGCCTGAGCAGGTTTATCGAGCTATCGACCAGCGCTTTATGGCGATTGGTCAGGCTCCCTTTGATTATCTGTCTTCTGTGACAGGTTATGCCATTGAACCTTTACTTCGTCATGAAGCGGGTAAAACAGCACTGACTCAATCTGCTTATACAAACCTTCAAAACCTTCACAAGGCTCTGGCTCTGAGACCGGAATTAAAGGTTCTGGTTAATGTGGGAGTTTCTGAACCCAGAGACTGGCCAGAACTTTCCCGCTATAAGCTGGAAGAGGCATTGCAGGAGTTATACTCCGCCACCCAATCTGTTGAAAGTAACTCTTCCGTAATGCCGGCTAAAGTGCGTGCGCAGTTGCTGGAGCAAATGTATCTCGCGACACAACAGCAGAAAATTCCTGAAGTGGGTGAGCAGTCACCGGAACAGAGAGTTCAGAAAGCGGAAAAATGGCTGCTGGAAAACTGGCCGAGAGCGCCAGGGCAGATTGAAATACTGCGACAGGCACGGTATGACTATCTCAAAGATGAAGCTGGCAGTGTTGGCATTGATTCCGGGCGTATTGCGTTGACATTGTCATCAGGCTCAGACCAGAAACGGAGTGAGCCTGATTCATTATTAATTCTCCGTTAAGGAGTTGTTCGTTAATAATCTCCCCGTATTGTTCACCACTGAGTCACAGAGAGTACAGAGAAAAAACCTTTCTATTCATCCGTGTTCTCTGTGACTCAGTGGTAAAAAAAGGCAAGTTATTCTGGAACAGATGCTAAGTTGGCCTGGTTTGATCTGTTGGCTTGAGCCTGCCAGCGTATAAATACCATAGCGCTAATGAATAACAGCACACTGAATCCGGTAATCAGCCAGCCTTGGGGTTGTTCTGGCCGAAACCAGATATCGAGAACACCGCTGATAAAATAAAAGCAGAGAATAAAGCAGAGCCATGATGCCGCTCTCAGACCTCTTTTTAACAGTCCTGGAAGGGGCAGTAATAATGGCAGTAGCTGCAGCAGGGATATTTCCAGAACAGAACCCGGTGGAGGGTTAAGCCACCAGGTTTCTGCCAGCAATGAAAGAACCAACCCTGCATAGAGGGCAAGGCAGATTTGATAAATACGGTTCGCTTTTTTTTGCATTGTTATTTACGCAGTGCTCTTGCTGTTAAAAGTTTAATCAAAGAATTTCAAGAATAGACTCCGGTGGCCGGCCAATTCTGGCTTTTGGGCCATTGACAACGATGGGGCGTTCAATCAATTTCGGGTATTGGCACATGAACTCAATCAGCTGTGCTTCGCTCAGGGAGGGATCTTTGAGGTTGTTATCCTTAAACTCCTGTTCTCCCTTACGCAGCAGGTTCCGTGCACTGATACCCAGTTGCTTGAGTATTAGTGTCAGCTGACTGGCGTCTGGAGGTGTTTCCAGATAGAGGATGACCTCTGGAGAAATTCCCTGTTCTTCAAGGAGTGAAAGCGTTTGGCGGGATTTTGAACAACGCGGGTTGTGATAAATTGAAACGCTCATAAAATTGGCCTGAAAGTTTTTATCGATTCGGGCAAAGCCTATCAATCCCTGTGATAACTCTGCAAATCTTTTGTAGTAGGCATCGGAAGGATGATTGCACTTAGGAATTATGAATGCAGTAAGAAATTCGCTGTTCATCGTGTTTATGTCAATAACGCCTGACGCTAAACCAGTAAAATATGCACTTGGATGGCTGAAATGGATGATGGTCAAAGAAATAGGTTGCTATAAAAGAAATAATAGAACGGGTTTTTAGTATACCAGGGTAGCACCAGTGGCTGCTCAAACATCATTCATCAGGGGATAGTGAGATGACAGACAATCCAACCGTAATGATTGTCAGTGCTGTAGTAGTCATTATATTAGTGGCGACTGCAGCCTACTACATCATCCGGTTTCTACGTGGATCCATCAAGCTCTTGCTGCCTCGCACCGTCTTTAATCCGGGTGATGCTATTGTGGGCAGTTTTGATCTGCATACAAAGAAGGCTATCCCGGGTAATCAGTTGATCATCAGCCTTATTGGTATTGAGAAGGTCAAACGACGGAAAGAAGATGGTGGTTTCGAGACCTATTCTGAAGAGGTGTACAGGGATGATGTTTTGCTTGAGGAGTCCCGGGTTTATCCTGCAGGCTACAAAACTACCCATGAATTTGAAATTTCCATACCCGGTGAGGGGGAAGAAGAGTCTTCAGGTCCTGCTTTTCAGGCGTTGGCTACAGCATTCTCCATGCTTAGCCAAAGATCTGTAACTCTGTCCTGGAAGGTAGAGGCTCGTCTTGATGCAGAAGGAGTTGATCTGGCCACAGCTCAGTCAGTTTCAATTAATATCTGATGTTACGCACTTTACTCTCCGCCACCGTAGGTTGGGTCAAGCGGAGCGCGCCCCAACATTTCTAGCAATTGAGCGTCTGTTTTTTCGTGGAAGTAAGGTTTCCGCGCCCGAGGCTGGGAAGCTTTATGCCCCCGCCCACTCCTCACCCATGGCTGTTTTGTTCTGGAAAATATGTTTAACACTCTCAGGTACGTCTTGGCTGATGGAGGTGTTGGGGCGCGCATTCGCTTGACCCAACCTACTACTGCATCCGGCGGCATTTAATATGTCGTATATATCTAAATCCATTGACACAGCAGACAAATATGACAACGTCAGGCTGTAAGTGCGTAACATGAGTTAGTAACTGTCCTTTAATAACTTCACTATTTAAACACCGACCCATGTCAGTTTTCGAAGTCAAATAGGTGCTGTTACGGCTCCCACAGGAATTGCCGTAACAGGCTTGTCACCGGCGCTTCCTATCCCTAAAATCCCGCGCTAACTCACTTTTTCAGAACACGTTTTTCAGGATATTTAATGAGTACCAATTACGCTAACCCAGCTCCTTTAGGTCTGTGCGGTTTCGGCATGACCACTATTTTGC
>NZ_JAVRMB020000060.1:0-15270 GCF_031844845.1 Endozoicomonas sp. | reverse complement strand
TGGCGGGTTTTAAAAAACAGCAGTCTCAAGTCATGGTGGATGTTCATCAAGAGGTGAGACCGGCAGTTGATGAACTAAGGGCGATGATTTCAGCCTTCAAACGTGATGTTTTCCAACATGAAGGTGGGCTGGATCCTCTTGATATGGCGCTCTTGCTATTGTCTCTGGAAGATATGGATGACCTGACTCTCTGGATTCGATCAATGGTCATCCATATGCAACAGATTTAAGGGCTTAATATCGCTGTTAGCGGATCAAATAATAATCCATAATTTCTGTCGTATTACTCAACGATACACTCGGTTCGCTTTTTCTGAGTTTTTTCCAGATATTTCTGAAAATCTCTTGGTAGTCGACCCGTCGTTGAACCTTCCCAGAGTACCGTTTCTCCAGCCATATTTTTATATTGAAAGCTATGTTTAGCGGCAGTTCGCCGACGCTTATTGCTTTTTCCTGGCTCGGTAAGGTTGTCGAAATCAGACAGTGTAATACCAAGGTCGGTCATTTCTTTCTGAATAGCGGCAATATCGCTCATTTTTTTTTGTCGTTTTACATCCTCTTTAACTCTGGATTGCAATTTCTCCCCATGCACTTCTTTAAGGCGGTCCAGCATTTTTTCCAGATCCTGGACACTGACATCCTTAAATAGTGAGCGGATCCGGGATTTACTGCCCAGTCGATGATGTAACTCATCCAGTAATGTCATTGCGTATCCTCGGGTTACCTATTCAATAGGAATAAAAATAATGTATTTTGTTTAATTGGCAAGGAATCACTCAATTCATGTGTTCTCGATAATTGTTTATATTCGGTTTTAACCCTCTTGCTAAACGAAAAGACCTTGCGTTCTAAGGACGCTTATTTTGAATTAAAACAACTTTAGCCAGGTTAGCATTTGAGTGAACCTGACTGTCAGTCGATAAAAAACAGTAATCCGGTTAGCCATCAAGACAGTTTAATGACCAATATGTCAGGACGCTTTTTCTTACCCACCGTACTTTTGTTGCTGACCTATGGCTTTTGGGTTAGCCCAGAGCTGCAGGTGATTACTGCTGGAGTCGTTATTTTTCTCCTGGGTATGGTTTACCTTGAGAAGGGATTTAAGGTCTTTACCGGTGGTTTTCTGGAAGCCCTTCTGCAGAAAACCACAGACCGCCTCTGGAAAAGTTTAACCTTTGGTATAACGACGACGGCCGTTCTGCAGTCCAGTTCTCTGGTTTCTGTGATTATTATTTCATTCCTCAGTGCCGGGCTGATTGGTTTAACGGCAGGGGTCGGCATTATTTTTGGTGCCAACCTGGGCAGTACCCTGGGGGCGTGGCTGGTGGCGATTTATGGCATGAAAATAAAACTGGCTTCTTATGCAATGCCTTTATTGGTCTTTGGATTGATTTTAAGAACCAGGCAGGAGAAAAATTTCAGTGGCCTGGGGTATATCTTACTGGGCATTGGCTTTCTTTTTCTGGGTGTGGATTACATGAAGGAAGGATTTGAAGCCTTTCAGAATGTGATCGACTTCAGCAGTTTTTCCATGGAAGGCTGGCGGGGAATCGTGGTTTATATCCTGTTTGGCATGCTGGCGACGATCATTATGCAGTCAACCAATGCAACGATGATCCTTGCTTTCTCAGCCCTGGTGGCAGGACAGCTGACTTATGATAACGCACTGTGTCTGGTCATTGGCTCCAACGTAGGAACGACAATAACGGCTGTACTGGGTGCTGTGGGTGGCAATGCCGCCGGTAAAAGGCTTGCTGTCGCCCATATTATTTTTAATGTACTGACTGCAGCACTGGCTATTTTGTTATTACCGCAACTAAAGGTGCTGGTGGATATTATTGCCCAATGGCTGTTGATCAATGAGGATGACTACACGCTGAAGCTGGCTTTATTTCATACTATTTTTAATGTGTTGGGTATTCTGGTACTGCTGCCATTTATTAAGCTGCTTATTCGCTGGCTGGAAACGCTGTTTGTTGATCCTGCCCGTCAGTGCCATTTAAATCTCGCTAATGAGGAGTATGCGGAGATTGACCGTGCCCGGTATTTAACCCCTGCGGTGCTCAGTTACCCCGATACAGCACTGCGGGCGCTGACCAAAGAGTGTGATCATCTTTATCGAAATACCCTTGAGCTGATTTGCTATGGCATATATCTCTCCGGTGACCGGTTAAGAGAGGCGGACAATCTGACAGAGCTGGTCAATAACTGGGTGAGGGATGAACAGCCATGGACCATCAAAGAGTTGTATATCCGGCATATTAAAGGCGTTTACGCCGATATTATTCATTACTCGGGGGCTATTGAGGGAAATCTCCCGAGACAGCAGGCACAGGAGTTATTCGGGCTGAAGGTAGCCTGTCGTGATTTTGTCCGGGCGATCAAGAATGTTAAGCATATCTATAAGAATATGGGGCTGTACCTTCATTCTGACAATGAGCAAATGCGGCATCAATATAATCAGCTGAGACTGTGTCTTGCTTCAGTGTTGAAGCTGGTTGATTTGTTGGGAGTTCGACGAAATTATGACCATATTCGCCAGCACGCTGAACAACTAAAACAGGAGCTGAGAGAGCAGGATGAGCAAATGCACAAAACATTAAATGAGCTTATTCGTTCCAATCAGGTTGACTCGTTTATGGCCAGTTCGCTGATGAATGACAGTGCTCATGTGCATGATGCCTGCACTAACCTGATTGATGGCGCGGTGATTATGCTGACCAGAGATCGTGAAGAGTATCGCGAAATTGACTTGAATTTTGATACCCGGCCTAATCCTGACAAGAGCCGTTGACCGTTGACCGCTTCCCGAAAAAGATAAGAATCGATTTCGGAATAAACTCTCTCTGTTTCAGGACAAGTTTTCACTTCGTTCATCCTGAGCCTCCCGATCGAAGCTGGGCTGAAGGTCTGGCCCGGATACTTCTTAAAAGGGTTAGACTCCGCTGATCAGGATTGGTTGCATGAAAAGCCAATGATTAACGGATATCGACAAGATTGAACGCGAGAACTCATTCCCACGGCCCCTGTGGGAATGCATACCGAACCCGCTAACATTCTTTTATTTCAGCTATACTTGTCCAATTAATTGAACAACTGGTGCTGATTATGAATGTTATCTCTTACTCTGAGGCTCGGAATAATCTCAAGGCCGTCCTGGATCAGGTGGTGGATGACGCCAAACATACTATTATCCACCGGCGGGATGGGGAAGATGCTGTGGTTATGTCCCTGGAAAGCTACAACAGCATTATGGAAACCCTGCATTTGATGTCTTCCCCCAATAATGCAAAGCACTTGAACGAATCCATTGAACAAATAAAAAAAGGCCAGATCCTTGAAAAAGGGCTGGATGATGAGTGAATCCCTCCGTTTACTCTGCTGGTCAAAAAATGCATGGGACGATTATCTTTACTGGCAGGAGCAGGACAGGAAAACCCTCAAACGCATCAATCGCCTGATCACAGAGTGCCTGCGTGAGCCTTTTGTCGGTATGGGCAAGCCGGAACCGCTGAAAGGAAACTGGCAGGATTTCTGGTCCCGGCGGGTCAACGATGAGCACAGGCTTGTCTATCAGGTAACGGAAAAGCATCTTGTGATTGCTGCCTGCCGGTTCCACTATTAAGAAATATTCCGTTAATAATTTCCCTGTTTTTCTCACTGCAGAGGCACGGAGGAGGACGCAGAGAAAAGACGTTCTTTCTTCCTCCGTGTCCTCTGAGCCTCTGTGGTGAAAGAGGAAGTTATTTTTTCGCCCTCGTTCCCACGGTCCTCCGAGGGAATGAGGTTTTCGGAGGGTTGTGCGACAGCTTCCTGCGCGAGAGTGACGACGGTATGGCTATTTGAGCTAACTTTTCTGGCAACTGGCAACTGATTAAGCCACCACTAGCTTAAAGCCTATCCTGGCAAGGTAACTGCGTTCTGCCTCAAAGTTTGCTGCCGTCAAAGGGTGCTGCTCTATCCAGCAATCCGGAAAAAACAGGGATATGGTTGATCCTGATGCACTCATTGAATACTCCGGTAAAGAATCATCACGGCCATGGCTGAGTACGCTGGCTATTCGGAGCAATATAGTAAGATGCAGCAATCTGCGAGACATCTCTTTAGGCCACCCGGAGAGCAATGACTTGGATATTGAGCGCCGGTGACCTCTGACTAACAGGGCCAGCTGGCGCTGCTCACCCTTACTGAATCCCATCAGGTCAGAATTGTCGATCAGGTAAGCTCCATGGCGATGGTATTGTGTATGTGAGATATCCAGCCCGATTTGGCATACCCTGGTTGCCCGGGAGAGTAGTTCAAGATCTTCTGCACTCAGCTGCCAGGTATCAGCAACCATGGAAAAGCAGTTCTGGGCATGGGTCATCACCCGCAATGCCTGATTTTCATCGACATGATAGCGACTGATAAGCGCGTTAATCGTGCGCTCCCGGACATCTTCGTGACGATCACGACCAAGCATATCGTGTAGAACACCTTCTCTCAGGGCTCCGTCAGAGTAGCGCATTCGTTCTATACCGAGCGCATCGAAGCCTGCTATCAGGATGGCAAGGCCCGCTGGAAATATTGTCTGGCGGTCGGGTTTTAACCCCGGGAAACGCACCCGATTGATCTGGTTGAACTTGAGTACTTTCTGTTTGAGCATCTCAAGGCTATCCCGGGTGATGGTCTCGCTTTCTCCCGTGGCCTGAAGAATACTGCTGACCGCACGAATTGAGCCAGATGAGCCCACGGCATCAACCCAGCCCTGCCGGGTAAATGCTTTCTCAATATTCAGCAGTTCCAGTCTTGCTGCGTAATAAGCAGACTGGAATCGTTGTGGCGTTAACTCTCCTGAACCAAAAAAACGGTCGGTAAACACCACGCAGCCCATATGAAGGCTTTCCATAAGCTTTGGCTCGAAACGTTCGCCAATGACAAACTCAGTGCTTCCTCCGCCTATATCCATAACCAGACGACGCTCATTATCATCAGACTGAGTTTGGGCAACGCCCAGATAAATCAGACGGGCCTCTTCCCTGCCGGCAATAATGTCAACGGGGTAGCCCAGGATGGATTGTGCTTTTTCAACAAACGCGTCACTGTTACGAGCTTTTCGTAACGCATTGGTACCCACAACCCTGACCGCTTGAAATTTGTGGCCAGCAAGGTATTGGGCAAACTGCTTCAGACAGCTGAACCCGCGTTTCATTGCGTCAGCGGTAATCTCATCATGTTCGTTAAGGCCAGCTGCTAACTGAACCTTCTTGCCCAGCCTTTCAATGGGTCGAATTTCACCCTGATCAACCCTGGCGACAATCATGTGAAAACTGTTGGAACCAAGGTCTATGGCTGCTACCAATGGCAGGCTGCTGGACTTTTCACGCCCTTGTTGTGTCATGACATTTCACTGTCTGTAGATTGAAAATATTAGGCTTTTCACTGTTGCCAGCCGGTTGTTCAGTCAGAATAGCAAAACTGAGGTGCGTTCCGGAGCATAACAGATGTTAAGAGGTTAACTTTAATAGAATTATCCTCACCATATTATCGACTAGGCTACCTGAAACAAAGCAGTCAAAAGCGCATAAATATGACGGCTTGCAGGGTGATAATGGTCTGGTGGTTCGTTAGTCGATGGTATTTTTATAGAAAAAAAACCACAAAATTCCACGAATAAGGCATAATAAGTCAGTTCTGGGCCGGTAAAACCCTTAGACAGCCTACTTGGTGTGTCCGTGGACAAGGCTCCCGGTTAAACTTTTAATACTTTATATAAATACTTTATAAGTACTATTTTAAGTACCATGGTTAGGAGATCCATTCCATGAGCGAAATTGTCAAAGTGACAGATGACTCCTTCGACGAAGTGGTTCTGAAGGCGGAAGGTCCGGTGCTGGTTGACTATTGGGCCGAATGGTGTGGTCCTTGCAAAATGATTGCACCGGTGCTTGATGAAATTGCTCAGGATTACGAAGGAAAGCTTACTGTCTGCAAGCTGAATATCGATGAAAATGAAGCAACTCCGCCTAAATATGGTGTGCGTGGTATCCCTACGCTAATGCTGTTTAAGGGGGGTAATGTTGAGGCTACCAAAGTGGGAGCGCTGTCCAAATCACAGCTGACTGCTTTCCTGGACAGTAATTTGTAATTGCTGTCAATTATGGGTGGTTATGACATAAACAGAGCCACCCATTTAAGCCTTTTTGACGGCTTTTTGTGTCGATTTTTATGTCGGTTTTTATGTAGAGACTGATTAAAATGTTAAACCAATGCAGTTGATGTAGTCTTTATTCTTGATTATTTTCCAGAAAAGGATATAGACTGTTATATCAAAGGGCTGTCAGGAATCTACTGCCCAATCAGGGAAAAGGCCCAGACTGGGCTGCCGTTATAAACACTCGCAGGCATCAATCAACACATAGCTGTTCTAGTATCATAATAAACTAAAAACTTTCTGATCTTCCTGCAAAGACAACGGCCTCTTACCTTTCAATTTAACATTCGCAAACTACTGGTTATGCATCTTACCGAACTGAAAAAAAAGTCTGTCCCTGAACTTCTGGCGATAGCGAATGAAATGGGTCTCGAAAACCTTGCCCGTTCCAGGAAGCAGGATGTAATTTTCACCATACTTAAACGCCATGCTCGCAGTGGTGAAGATATTTATGGTGATGGTGTTCTGGAAATTCTCCAGGATGGTTTTGGTTTCCTTCGTTCAGCAGATAGCTCTTATCTGGCGGGACCGGATGATATTTATGTATCTCCCAGTCAGATCCGTCGATTTAATCTGAGAACGGGCGATTCGATTTCCGGAAAAATCCGGCCTCCAAAAGAAGGTGAACGCTATTTTGCCCTTCTTAAGGTTAATGAAATCAATTTTGACCAGCCTGAAAATGCCCGTAATAAAATCCTTTTCGAAAACCTGACGCCTTTATTTCCTCAAAAACGTCTCATGATGGAGAGGGGAAATGGTGCAACAGAGGATTTAACGGCTCGGATCATTGATCTGGTGGCGCCCATCGGGAAAGGTCAGCGTGGTCTGATTGTGTCTCCGCCAAAAGCGGGTAAGACGTTGATGTTGCAGAATATTGCTGCCAACATCGCCAGAAATAATCCGGAAGCTCACCTCATTGTTTTGTTGATAGACGAACGTCCGGAAGAAGTGACGGAAATGTCCCGTTCTGTCCACGGTGAAGTGGTCGCCTCTACTTTTGACGAGCCTCCTTCCCGGCACGTTCAGGTTGCCGAGATGGTGCTGGAAAAGGCCAAGCGTCTGGTTGAGCACAAAAAGGATGTGGTGATTCTGCTCGACTCTATTACCCGTCTGGCTCGTGCTTACAACACCGTTATTCCATCATCTGGCAAGGTGTTGACCGGTGGTGTCGATGCCCATGCTCTTGAGCGCCCCAAGCGGTTCTTTGGGGCTGCCCGTAATATTGAAGAAGGCGGTAGCCTGACCATTATTGCAACGGCCCTGGTGGATACTGGCTCCAAGATGGATGAGGTTATCTTTGAGGAGTTCAAGGGTACCGGTAATATGGAGCTTCATCTGGATCGCAAAGCTTCTGAAAAGCGAGTATTCCCTGCTATTGCTATCAACAAATCAGGTACTCGCCGGGAAGACTTGCTGACCACTGAAGAAGAGCTCCAGCGCATGTGGATTCTGCGTAAGATTCTGCACCCAATGGATGAAATTCAGGCTATTGAGTTCCTGCTCGATCGAATGAAGCATACCAAAACAAATAATGAATTCTTCCAATCCATGAAGCGGAAGTAATTCTTTATTTGTCTGATGAAGACTGTGAGATGTGTCTCTATTTACACCATCACAGTCTTCTGTGCAGGGGCTAAGCCTGAGGGCTCCTGCAAATCCTTTCTATATAATAAATAACCGTCACCAACGTCTTTATTGCCCATTTCAACAGAAGTCGTTTTTCATCGTCTGGAGTGAAAGCTACCAGAGCCTGAAAACTGCCAGAGCCTGAAAGACAGAGCCAAAGAAGAAATACCCCATGAAATACAAGGATCTCCGGGACTTCATTGACCAGTTGGAAAAACAGGGTGAGCTCAAGCGCATTAAGGTTGAAGTTGATCCTGTACTGGAAATGACAGAAATTTGTGACCGCACGCTAAAGAAAGGCGGTCCAGCCCTGCTGTTCGAGAACCCGAAAGGTTATGACATACCCGTTCTGGGTAATCTGTTTGGTACTCAGAAGCGTGTAGCCATGGGGATGGGGCAGACCGATATCAGTGCGCTTAGAGAGATCGGTGAGCTGTTAGCCTACCTGAAAGAACCAGATCCCCCCAAGGGGTTCAGGGACGCCATTGAAAAGCTTCCGCTGTTCAGGAAGGTGTTGAATATGGCGCCTAAAGTGGTGAAGTCTGCGCCATGTCAGGAGGTGATACTTCAAGGTGATGAGATCGATTTGACCCGGCTTCCCATACAGACCTGCTGGCCAGGTGATGTCGCGCCATTAATAACCTGGCCACTGGTGATTACCCGGGGACCGGAAAAAGAGCGTCAAAACCTTGGGATATACCGTCAGCAACTTCTTGGGAAGAATAAGCTGATTATGCGCTGGTTGTCTCATCGTGGAGGCGCCCTTGATTTCAGAGAGTGGCAGAAAAAATTTCCTGATATGCCCTTTCCGGTTTCAGTGGCCCTGGGCGCAGATCCCGCAACCATTCTTGGTGCCGTTACACCCATACCAGACTCATTGTCAGAATACGCGTTTGCCGGCTTGCTGAGGGGCAGTAAAACAGAGCTGATTAAAAGCCGTATTAATGATTTGCAGGTACCCGCCAGTGCAGAGTTTGTACTTGAAGGTTTTATCTACCCCGGGGAAATGGCGGATGAAGGCCCCTATGGTGATCATACCGGTTATTACAATGAGGTTGAGTCATTCCCGGTGTTTACGGTGGAGTGTGTGACTCATCGGCGTAATCCTATCTATCACAGCACCTATACAGGACGCCCACCGGATGAGCCGGCAATACTGGGGTTGGCTTTTAACGAAATTTTTGTCCCTATTCTCAAGAAACAGTTCCCGGAAATCGTTGATTTTTATCTGCCTCCGGAGGGTTGCTCTTATCGACTGGCTGTCGTTACCATGCGTAAAGAGTATCCCGGGCATGCCAAGCGCGTTATGTTAGGGATCTGGTCATTCCTGCGACAGTTCATGTATACCAAATTTATCATTGTTACCGATGATGATGTGAATGCCAGGGACTGGAATGATGTGATATGGGCCATGACGACTCGTATGGACCCAAAGAGAGACTCTGTCTTTATTGAGAATACCCCCATTGACTACCTGGACTTTGCGTCACCTGTCGCTGGTCTTGGATCAAAAGTCGGGTTTGATGCCACCAACAAGTGGGAGGGCGAAACGACCCGTGAATGGGGGACGGCAATCTCAATGACAGATACCGTCAAGGAACGAATCGATGAACTCTGGAGCCAGCTGGGCATCGATAGCGAGTGATCGTTTTTATGATTGGTCGTCATCTGTCCGGTGAGCCTGGCAGGTAACGCAGGTTGGGTCGAGCGAATGCGAGCCCCAACAGACTATCTGCATCATCGGTAAAATTGTTGGGGGCTCACTCCGTTCGACCCAACCTACATGTCAAACGCATTGAAACCATGTATTAGTGGCTTAATGCGATTCGAGTTTTTAGAGGTAGCGATTTTCGTGCAGATCAACCAGATTACCACGCAGACTTTTCAGGTTTCAGATTTTCAGTTGCTATCAGAAGATGTGTATCGGGTTATCTTGCAGTGTCAGCAGGGATATGTACCTGACTATAAGGCAGGGCAATACCTTGAGATACTGTTGGCGGGTGGTGAGGCCTGCGCCTTCTCTATTGCCAGTCCGCCGCTCCCCGGGCAGAAAGAGCTGGAGCTCCATATTCAAAAGCTACCAGACAGGGCTAACTCTATTACGCTTTTTAATGAGCTTGAAAGAGGCAGGGTTTCGGTAAGGATGCCAAAAGGTCGCTGTTTTTTACCGAAGGGTGTAGAGACAGTCTCCAATAAACAACTCGTGTTTATTGCCGCCGGGACTGGCTTTGCCCAGATGAAAAGTATGATCGAGTTCTCCCAGTCCCAACCAGGGAGCACAGATATTTACTTTTACTGGGGTGCGCGTTCTCCGGAAGGCTTTTATATGCCTAGCCTTCCGGTTCACTGGTCTTCGCCACATTTCCACTATCACCCGGTGGTTAGCGAAGCGCCTGAAGACGGTGGCTGGCAAGGGCGGCACGGGCTTTTGTTTGAAGCCGTAATAGACGACAAAGCATTTTTTACTGATAGCGAAGTTTTTATCAGTGGATCTCCACAAATGGTTTATGCAACTTTTGATGCACTGGTAGCACAAGAATTTAAAGCAGAGCATATCCACTCCGATGTCTTTGAATATGCGCCAAGATTCTGATAGCTCTTGATTACAAAGAGCCATTACAAACGGAGACTGTAACCCGGCAGATACCTGATAAATACGACAGTATTTTATATATGTATTTTGTCGTATTTTATCAGGCCGTGGAAAAAGCCCAACCCTTGTCTATATTCAAATCGAGTATAATCAATACAAGGTACGGTATTCAGTATGCAACCAACACCCTCAAAAACAGATCAGGCAGGATTGAAAAATAGTCGGGTCCGGCAGAAAAACATTCAAATTATTCTTCAGGCTGCAGAAGATGAGTTTGTAGCCAGTGGTTTCAAAGGGGCATCCATTCGTGATATTGCCCATCGAGCGGGCTTACCTAAAGCCAATGTACACTATTACTTTAACAGCAAGCTTGAACTGTACGGAGCTGTTCTCAATCACATTATGGAGTTATGGCAATCGGTATTCAGTGGTCTTAATCCAGACGATGATCCTGCGGTCGCATTGAGACAGTTCATCAGGGCTAAAATGGACTATGTACTGGCTCACTCCAATGCTTCGCGTATATTCAGTAGTGAGATACTGCACGGTGGTCAGCATATAAAGGGGCATTTACAGCCATTTAATGACTGGATTCAGGAAAAGTCCGAGGTGATCAGAGGCTGGATTGAGCAGGGAAAAATGAAGCCGGTTGATCCGGTTCATCTTTTGTTTACTATTTGGGCAACCACTCAATATTACGTTGATTATAGCCCTCAGGTTGCTTCTGTTTTAGGGAAAGAAGAGCTTGAGTCGGAAGATGTAGAGGCCTATAAAGAAAGTATTTGTCAGATGATTCTGGGTGGCTGTGGAATAAATAGCTAAATACTAGAGATGTAGAATTTTTTATAGGGATTTATGTTGTTCAGGGGGTAAAACGTCATCGGATTAAGCCTCGAAAGGCTTATCCGAAAGACCGTCAAACGGATTATTAAACCGCTTATCAGCCTTTTTTTATCAAACAAAGTATTCTGCAGGTTAACCTGCAGAAACGACCTCAACGTTATCCACCTTCTGGAACCCTCTGGGCAGCTTGTTTCCTCTTCTTCCCCTCTCCCCCTGATAATGCTCAAGATCGCCGGGTTTTAAAGTGACATGCCGCTTACCAGCAAAGAGAGTGAGAGCATCACCCTCGTTAATGATGGCTAACTGGCTCATCAATTCGCTCCGGTCAGCGGCACGGGCTGAAGCGATATTAATGATTTTATTTCCTTTACCCCGACCCAGCTTTGGCAGGTCCTGCAATGGAAACATCAACATTCTTCCCTCATTGGTGATAGCAACCAGCATCGGGTTATTGCCATGAACCGGAATGGGTGTCAGAACACAGGCATTTTTGGGCAGGCTCAGAAGCGCTTTACCCGCTTTATTTTTACTGACCATATCCGCAAACTGAGCAATAAAACCGTAACCCGCATCACTGGCCAGCAGATAACAGTCTCCACTATCGCCAATACACAAACCTTCAAACGTTGCTCCGGAAGGTGGATTGACGCGCCCGGTTAACGGTTCTCCCTGGCCTCTTGCGGAAGGAAGGGTATGGGTTGGAATTGAATAGGCTCGTCCTGTTGAGTCTAAAAATACCGATGTCTGGTTGCTTCTTCCTTTAGTGGATAAACGATATTCGTCGCCAGACTTATAATTAAGCGTTAATGGATCGGCATCATGTCCTTTGGCGCAGCGAACCCATCCTTTGTTAGAAAGGACTACGGTTACCGACTCAGACACCATAAGCTCAGTTTGTGATAATGCCTGTGCTTCTGATCTAGTGACAATAGGTGAGCGGCGGTCGTCGCCAAAGCTTTCAGAGTCTGCCTTTATTTCCTTTTTAATAAGTGTCTTCAGGCGCCTTTCTGAGCCAAGAATCAGTTCAAGTGAGTTCCGCTCTTTCTCAAGTTCATCCTGCTCGCTACGAATTCTTACCTCTTCAAGTTTGGCGAGATGGCGCAGCTTAAGGTCAAGAATGGCTTCAGCCTGAATATCTGAGAGTCCAAATCTTTCCATAAGGACTGGCTTTGGCTTATCTTCGGCGCGAATAATTTCGATGATTTCATCAATATTCAAAAAGGCGATCATCAGGCCTTCAAGAATATGAAGCCGGCTGAGCACTTTATCCAGTCGATACTGTAGACGACGGCGTACGGTATCAATCCGCCAGACAATCCACTCACTGAGCATTTTATCCAATGCTTTAACCTGTGGTCTGCCATTCACACCAATCATGTTCATATTAACCCGGTAGGTTTTTTCCAGGTCGGTGGTGGCAAACAGGTGATTCATCAGGCTTTGGGCATCGACCCGGTTTGACTTGAGCACAATAACCAGTCGTGTCGGGTTTTCATGATCTGATTCGTCACGAAGGTCGGCAACCATTGGCAACTTTTTGGCCTGCATCTGTGCGGCAATCTGTTCGAGGATTTTCGCTCCGGAAGCCTGGTGAGGAAGGGCGGTAACAACAATGTCCCCAGTATCCTGTTGATAAATAGCACGCATTCGCAGAGACCCCTTTCCCTGCTCGTACATTTTGATCAGATCTGCCCTGGGGGTAATCAGTTCGGCTTCCGTTGGAAAGTCTGGCCCCTGAATGTACTGACAAAGGTCAGCAACGTTTGCCCCGGGGTTTTCCAGTAAGTGAATACAGGCATTGGCCACTTCCCGAAGGTTGTGGGGAGGAATATCCGTTGCCATACCGACAGCAATACCCGTTGTGCCATTCAGCAGAAGATTCGGTAAACGGGCTGGCAGAATCGAGGGTTCGTCAAGGGTGCCATCAAAGTTGGGAACCCAGTCCGCGGTTCCCTGGCCAAGCTCAGCCAGTAAGGTATCGGCGTATTTAGTGAGGCGGGATTCAGTGTAACGCATGGCGGCAAACGACTTGGGGTCATCCGGAGAGCCCCAGTTACCCTGACCATCAACCAGCGGATAGCGATAAGAAAAAGGTTGCGCCATCAGCACCATGGCTTCATAACAGGCGCTGTCCCCATGGGGATGAAATTTACCCAGCACATCACCTACGGTACGTGCAGATTTTTTGAACTTGGCGGTATTTTTCAGGCCAAGTTCGCTCATGGCGTAAACGATGCGCCTTTGGACCGGCTTGAGGCCATCCCCAATATGAGGCAGGGCACGATCCAGAATGACGTACATGGAATAATTCAGGTACGCATTCTCTGTGTATGCTCTTAGGGACTGACGTTCAACTCCATCGTCACCAATAATGATCTGATCCGTCATGCTTAAACCTGTTCGAGAAATCGGATAACCAGCTGGCAATGATACCAAGTATCTTGTATGACATTAAATTATCATGCAGTAAAAAATAGGGGGGAGGACTGGCTGTATGAAGTTACGGGTTTCTTTGGTACCTGAATCCGTAACTTCTTAATTATCGCAGAAAATTTTTGTCAATCAGCTTATAAGCTGACTGCTGTTTATTCTCTAATTCCTGATAGTTAAGATAGTGATTGCAAAATGTAGCTATTTTTTGCTCTGAAGGTTATGAAAATGATAGTTTTCTGGTAATTCGACCAAATAAAACCCCTGCCAACTTTCGACAGTATTTCAAGATAACGTTATTTTATCCTTCTCATGAAGCGTGACTACGCTACCCACAATAATCAAGGTGGGTGCTTTTACTTTTTCCGACGCAATCACGCCATTGATGGTATCCAGGGTCCCGATAAAAACACGCTGATTACGGGTCGTGCCCTGTTGAATCAAGGCAATGGGGGTTTTGGCATCCCGTCCGTGACTGATCAGCTCCTGACAGATACGTGGCAAGCCCAATAACCCCATGTAAAAAACCAGTGTCTGGTCGGGGTCCAGCATTTCACGCCAGTTGAGAGGGTAACTACCATCTTTTAAATGACCGGTAACGAACCGAACCGACTGAGCATGATCACGATGGGTCAACGGAATACCGGCATAGCTGGCACAACCAGAGGCTGCGGTGATACCGGGCACTACCTGAAAAGGAATACCCTCACTGGCCAGAGTCTCAATCTCTTCTCCACCTCGACCAAAAATAAATGGATCACCGCCTTTCAGCCTTACAACGCGCTTACCCTGTTTCGCCAATTGCACAAGCAGTGCATTAATCTCTTCCTGTGGCCGCGCATGACGATCTCTTTTCTTACCCACATAAATGTAATCAGCATCCCGGCGGCAAAGAGCCAGAACCGCTTCTGACACCAGCCGATCATGAAGCACCACATCCGCCTGTTGCATCAACCTTAATGCTTTGAATGTCAGAAGATCAGGGTCACCAGGGCCACCGCCGACCAGATAAACCTCACCGATTTTCTGCTCAGAACTTTTCAGCAGGGTTTGCTCAATAAGAGCCCGGGCTTCATTAAGATTGCCCATTATCGCTTTTTCAGCGGCGGGCCCGGCCAACACCTTTTCCCAGAAATAACGACGGTCATTAATCCGACTGAATTTAGCCTTAACCATATCGCGACATTCACCAGCCAGAGCCGCCAGACGACCGTAGCCCTGTGGTAACAGCGTTTCCAGTTTTTGGCGGAGTAATCGGGCAAGCACCGGGGCTTTGCCACCGGTTGAAAAGGCAACGATAACGGGGGAGCGATCAACAATCGCTGGCATCACGGCATTACCCGCATCAGCATCATCAACCACATTTACAAAGAGATGACGTTGTTTGGCGGATAAAGCGACCCGACGGTTCACCTCAGGATTATCCGTAGCGGCAATAACCAGACAGATGCCGTCCAGATCAGTGTCTTCAAACACTTTTTCCAGTAACTGGTCATCTGTGTTTGACAGGTATTCCTTAATGTCTGATGAAATGCCTTTGGCAACGACTCTGACCATGGCACCGGATGCTTTCAGAAGCCGGATT
>NZ_JAVRMB020000059.1:0-6728 GCF_031844845.1 Endozoicomonas sp. | reverse complement strand
GGAAGCGTTAAACCCAATGCAGATCCCACCGCCGTCATCCCCGCCTGCGAGGCTGTCGCAAAACCCACCAGGAACCTCATTCCCACGCTCTGCGTGGGAATGCATAGCCAACCGCAGGAATCGTGTCTGTGGTTGGGTCCTGGCGCTACCACGCAGAGCGTGGGAGCGAGGAGGGTTTTCCTGGTGGGTTTTGCGACAGCCTCCTGCGCGGGGATGACGGTGGTGGTATCTGCATTGGGTTTAACGCTTCCCTGCACTACGGACTATCAAAAAGTCCGGCGGCATACGGCCAGTCCCGTATGCATTCCCACGCGGAGCATGGGAACGAGTCTACCTGTGGGAGCGAGCCTGAATCCATAGCCACTTGTGCTTTTGCGGGAAGTGGAAAGTGGAAAGTGGAAAGTGGGAAGTGGGAAGTGGGAAGTGGGAAGTGGGAAGCGGTTTCCTTAATCCCTTAATGCCTCCTCAAGTATTTTTTTATCGTTTTCTGTAAAAGGTAGCTGTAATGCTTCTTGCTGAGCTCTCTCTGACATCTTTTTCCAGGTCTTCTGCACAATGGATATGATTTTATCTCTGGGGTATTTCACAGAAAAGGCAGAAAAATCCCGTGTCAAAAAGACCAGACAGGCACAATCTTCCAGTATTTGGGCATCCTGATTACGTTTAATGCCCTGCTTGCGAATAATGGCTGAAGCCTTTTCACAGCTTTGTTCAGAGTAACCGTTCTGCTCCATAACTTCAGTGGCTTTGCGGGCATGCATTTTGCCAAGTTCTGTTCGCCACTGCAGATAACCCGTGCGCCCTTCGGGATATTCAGAGCGGGAAATTTCCCAGCGACACAAATGCTGGCTGCGAACAGCGATCTGCAGTTCTTCTGAAGCATCCGGTGCCAGTTGTTGCAACCAGTACGTCATCTGTCGGGCATAATCCAGCTCTGCCGGTGTCCCATCAATGATCTTTGGATCCATTGCATGAAGCTGGTCAATGACGTCCAGTGTTTCGGTGAGTCTGGTCATAAGCAGTGATCCTGTTGTGTCATTAGCGTTATGTTGCACTTTTTACTTGATTTACTTCGCTATTTCGACTGGTATTTAATATTTCACGGGTGTTTGGGTAAGAAAAATGACGACAGGAAAGCCCGCCAAAGTTGCTATGGTAGTTGGCGCTACCGGAGCCACCGGGAAGGTGTTGATGAAATACCTGCTAGAGAGTGAGCACTATAACCAGATTATTGTTGTGCACTACCGATCGACGCCTTGGGCCAGTCATCCCAAAGTCCGGGAGATCGTAATGAGTTTTGATCAGTTGAAAGCACTGGAGGCAGAGTCAAAGGTTGATACTTTATTTTGCTGTCTTGGTACTACCATCAAAAAGGCAGGATCAAAAATCGGGTTTACTAAAGTCGATCAGGATTATGTTCTGGCTTTAGGTCAATGGGCAGTGAGTCATGAAAACCCTTCTTTTCACCTGGTCAGTGCCTACGGTGCAAACGCTAAATCATTGGCATTTTATATGAGAGTGAAAGGTGAGACAGAGAAGATGCTCAACAGTATGGGGCTTCGTTCACTCTCTCTATACCAGCCTTCACTGTTGCATGGTGATCGTAATGAGTTCCGGTTTATGGAGTCTGTGGGTTTCTATGTGATGTCCCTGTTAAGCAGTTTGCCCCTGGCCAGTATGAAGGTGCTTCGGCCTACCCGAATCGAGGCGCTTGCCCGATTGATGTATGAGCAATCTTTGCTGGATATATCGGGCATGCGGGTTTTCCGGCCTTCTGATATTGCAGCGTGTGAATAGACAGGGGCTCAGATTGCTTCTATTGAGCGATGGCACTGGAACCTGATGAAAGGCGGAGCCGGAAGGCGGCTCCGTTAATCTTGAAGTTATTCTTCGATATTACCCGTTATCTCACTCTGGTTGTCCGTCAGTGTAAGATTCTTCAGAAATAAAACCATGGGCGAACGGGCATTCAGTTCCAGAGTTATTTTACAATCATCGGCACAGCCATTGGGCAGGATCTCAAATGTATCCGTTGAAGGACTGTTCCAGGCATGCCCGTGAACTTCATGACCAAAGGCAACTAGCTGATCATTGAAATAAATATTGACCAATGTTTCAGCACCCCAGCCAGCCCATTTGAATTTTGCATAGACTTTTTCATGACCATCCAGTTTTACCGGGAAGCTGATTTTCCCACCGGTTGAGATCAGCCTCCAGGAGTTGTAGGCAAAGTCATAAACATGCCGTGAACTGTATTCCGGCTTACCGGTAAAAGCGCCTGATATCTCGTAAGCATTCAATTGATTTTTGGAAATGTTGGCTGAGATTTTGCCAATCTCTCCAGCAAATGCTGATGGCAGGTTGCAAATGAGTAACAATAATTAAAATCCGGTACATCTTCATAAAACTCTCCCAAATCGACAGTGTTTCTGTAGTTAGTGATGATGAAGTGGGATTTCCTTATACAGCACACTGTTTTGCAGGTGCTATCTAACCGTACATCCAATGATTGACTCGGATTTGAATGTAAAGTTCATTGGGAGAGAAGAAAAAAGGGAGAAAAGGCTGACTACCCGTACCAGGTAGTCAGCAGCTGCAGAATTAATGACTCGTATCAGGCATCAATCCGCTTGTATTTAACTCGATGTGGGCCGGCGGCTTCTACACCCAGTCGGGCAACGCGGTCGGCTTCATACTCGGTGTAGTTACCATTAGGGGCAAAATCCAGACTCCTGTTTATTTTCAGTTAGGTTTGGGTTCAGGGTAAAAGCCTTAGATGTACGATAGTTCTATTTATGTCGAAAACAAGGCAGAAATTACCGATATTGATTCATCTTCGATATGTGAAGAAAATACTATCAAGGCTAACTCTTCTGAAAAACATACTCAACAACCACCGGCTAAAGCCGGTGGGTTAGTGTTACGGACTGAAAGTCCGGATACGCGTCAAAGACGCAAAGACGCGTTGTTGCTAACCTTCACTCCTGAAATTTATCATCACCTATTGATTCCCTGGTTGCTGTCATCCTGTACAGGCGACTGCATGGATTCAGGAGGTAGATTAATGCACGACTGCATGGATGCAGGAGGTAGAGTAACGCAGGAGAAGTTACCGAGGAGCAATTACCGAGATTGTATAGGATCCATCTCACAGGGAAGTGAATGTGCGGTGAGATGGCTATCCCTGCCGGATGGATTGTGTACAGTTCATGTACACAATGACAGAGGTCTGAGTTATTCCACCCTCTGCATCCTGTACAGGCGACTGCATGGATGCAGGAGGTAGAGTAACGCAGGAGCAGTTACCGAGGAGCAATTACCGAGATTGTACAGGATCCATCCTGCCCGACGGTTGGCTATCCCTGCCAGATGGATTGTGTACAATCCCTGTACACAATGACAGCCGCGTGTACCTTGGGGCGCTTAATTATATCCCGTAGGGAGAAAACCATCATAGCTAAAGCTGACCGGCTAAAGCCGGTGGTTTTAACCTTTCAGGAGACTAATAAATTGCACCATAGTCTATCTCAAGCTTCAGCCTTGGGTTTGGGTTTGGGTTTGGGTTTGGGTTTGGGTTTGGGTTTTACGCTGTATTTTTCTTGTTCAGATAAATAAAAAATCCTATTTATTGGAACTTTCATACTATTAGAGTAGTCATACCTGATATTACAATTAGATTAGGGATACTTAATACCATGCGAGCTAACTTAGGTGCAAAAAGATCCATGCCGAATTATCAAAATACTTATTTTGAGGCATCATGCAATAAAAGAATGCGTTCCGGCAGGTTCACCTTAGCTATTGACCTTGCAAAAGATAACGCGTTATTAGGAATATCCATAAATGATATTCAGGCAATAAAAACGGCCAGAGTCATTAATAACTGTAAGAACGATGACAATCTGAGTCGATTTAAAAACACTGAGAAAATAGAAGAGCTTAAGACAGTAAGAAATAAACTGAATTGTGCTATCAACCGGCTACAATCTCAAGATGATATAGAAATTACACATACTCCACCAGACTCTCCTGTTGCTCTGGGGAATGTCTCAATGACAACGAAAAGCGAAGACAGCCTCGTAGAATTGAATCAAGGGTTTAAGGAGTCTGATAAAAATGTTGTTAATGGCAAGGGTGTTGTAGCTACATGTGATTTTAAGAAGGGAGACGAAATCGCTGCCTATGAGGGGGATATTGCGTGCCGAATCTTTTGTGACGAGCTTAAGAACAAATTTTATGCTTTCACCATCAGGGAGGAAAATGGTGACTTTGAAATTAAAGGCTTGGAAAAAGACACTTTTGTGGCATGGTCACAAGTTACTGTCCGTAAATCAGGCAAGTATGCTATAGAGTTAGGCCGAAATGGCAGTACAGATTTACGGTATCTGAATCATTCAAAAAATGCCAATGTAGAGGTTGCTTATGTAGGACGGAGGCAACTATCATGGTCAGATAGAAATAGCCTTCGGCTGACCGCTACCGCTCTCAGGAAGATTCATAAGGGGGAGGAATTGTTGTTTGATTATAATCCGGACAAGACTGACTCTGAGATCGACTTCTCCATTTCATTAATAGAAAAGTTAACGGATAGCCGAAAAAAAGCAATATATAAACAAATTCAAAAGCTGCAAGATAATACACATCGAAAAGTACTGGAAAAAGAAGTTATTTTGCCAAAGGTGCTTGACGAGCCTGTCGGAGAGATTATGCAACTATTGTATGATTTTCGAGTCAAAGAAAGTCGGCCAGCAACCATAGGTGAACTTTTTAATAAGTTGAGTAATGTTCATAAAAATATACTTCGGATTTTTTTTGCTACTGATGAGCCAGACTTGAACGACTTAAAAAATCAATTAGGCAATCCGAATAAAACAGGAAAATTTGATTCTGAAATCAATCAATTGACAACTAAAAATACCGCAGATCTTAAAAAGTATTTCTTGAAATCAATTTTTAACGGTGAAAACAGCTGGATTGAACCCGAAGAATTAAAAAATAAATTTCAGAATCAAACCAGTAAAATTCCCGGTCAGAATGAACTCATAAGACCGGGAGTAATACGTGTATTGCAAAAGTAACGGATACAATCAGGCATCAATTCGCTTGTATTTCACACGGTGTGGTCCAGCAGCATCTTCTCCCAATCGAGCTACACGTTCAGCTTCATACTCGGTGTAGTTACCTTCAAAGAAGGCCACTTTGGAATCACCTTCGTAGGCCAGGATGTGAGTCGCCACACGATCCAGGAACCAGCGGTCGTGGGAGATCACCATGGCACAGCCGGGGAAGGCCAGCAGGGCTTCTTCCAGGGCTCGCAGGGTTTCAACGTCCAGGTCGTTGGAGGGTTCGTCCAGCAGCAGTACATTACCACCGTCTTTTAATGTAGCCGCCAGCTGCAAACGACCACGCTCACCACCGGAAAGCTCGCCCACACGCTTCTGCTGATCACCGCCCTTGAAGTTAAAGCGACTGATATAAGCGCGGGAGGCTACTTCATAGTTGTTGATCTTCAACATCTCCTGGCCATCAGCAATGGCTTCCCAGACGGTTTTTTTGTCGTCCAGCTCATCCCGCAGCTGTTGTACGTTGGCGATCTTGACGGTATCCCCCAGTTCGATTGTTCCGGAATCAGGCTGTTCCTGACCGGTGATCATCTTGAACAGGGTAGACTTACCGGCACCGTTACCACCGATAATGCCGACGATGGCACCCTTGGGGATGCTGAAGCTGAGGTCGTCGATCAGCAGGCGGTCACCAAATCCTTTAGACAGACCCTTAACTTCAATAACCTTGTCACCTAAACGTGGGCCAGGTGGAATGTAGATCTCGTTGGTTTCGTTACGGGTCTGGAAGTCCTGAGATTGCATTTCTTCAAAACGGGCCAGACGCGCTTTGGATTTGGACTGTCGGCCTTTGGCATTGGAACGAACCCATTCCAGTTCGTGCCCCATGGCTTTACGACGAGCGTCTTGTTGTTTCTGTTCCCGCTCCAGTCGCTCTCCTTTCTGTTCCAGCCAGGAGCTGTAGTTGCCCTGGTAAGGAATACCTTCGCCACGGTCCAGTTCCAGAATCCAGCCAGCGGCATTATCCAGAAAGTAACGGTCGTGGGTGATCGCTACGACGGTTCCCGGATACTCAACCAGGAAACGCTCCAGCCAGGCAACGGATTCGGCATCCAGGTGGTTGGTGGGCTCATCCAGCAACAGCATTTCCGGGCTGGAGAGCAGCAGGCGGCAGAGGGCAACACGGCGGCGCTCACCACCGGAGAGGTTTTCAATTTTAGCGTCCCACTCTGGCAGACGCAGGGCATCGGCAGCGACTTCCAGTTTGCGCTCCATATTGTGAGCGTCCGCCGCCTGAATGATGTTTTCCAGTTTGGCCTGTTCAGTCGCCAATGCGTCAAAGTCTGCATCGGGTTCAGCGTAAGCGGCGTAGACTTCGTCCAGACGCTGCTGGGCGGCCTTCAGCTCACCCAGTGCTTCTTCAACCACGTCCCGAACGGTTTTATCCAGATCCAGCAGGGGCTCCTGAGGTAAATAGCCTACGTTCAGGTTTGGTTGTGGCCGGGCTTCACCATCAAACTCTTTATCAACACCGGCCATGATGCGCAGCAGGGTTGATTTACCGGAACCATTCAGGCCCAGTACACCGATTTTGGCACCGGGGAAAAAGGAGAGGGAGATATCTTTTAAAATCTGGCGTTTCGGGGGAACGATTTTGCTCACCCG
>NZ_JAVRMB020000058.1:0-5583 GCF_031844845.1 Endozoicomonas sp. | reverse complement strand
GAGGGAGAACAGGACATCCATAAAAGGGGAGAACAGGGGGAGAACAGGACATCCAGTGCGCCGAGATAAATCGGCAAGAGATTGAAGGTGGGCAGCCTCAACAGGTCCATAAAAACACCCTTATTTATTGTATTGATAAATTTATGGGTGTCCTTTTTATTTGTCCTTTTTATTTGTATTGATAAATTTATGGGTGTCCTTTTTTAAAAAAGAAGGACATCCATAAATTTCTATTCGTCTAGATCGAACCAACGTTTTACTTAAGCTTTCGCCCTGAATTTATGGATGTCCTGTTTATTTCTGCGCCGAGATAAATCGGCAAGAGATTGAAGGTGGACAGCCTCAACAGGTCCATAAAAATACCCTTATTATTGTATTGATAAATTTATGGGTGTCCATTTTATTTGTATTGATAAAAAAGAATAAAAAAGAAGGACATCCATAAATTTCTATTCGTCTAGATCGAACCAACGTTTTACTTAAGCTTTCGCCCTGAATTTATGGATGTCCTGTTTATTTCTGACGGAAAAGAATACTTCTCCAGACTGCGGAAATGGCGAAGGCGAAGATAATAAAAGCGGGGGATGGGCGTCTCCGAAGAAAACTCCCAGACAACTTGATTTATAGTTTGACATGTTGTCACCTTGCGTTAACATAATTAATGACAGCCATAGGAGGCTTAACGCCTGCGGCAGTGCGTGCGTCAATAAAAAAAAATAAAAACAATGGAGGTGCGCTATGGGCACTTTATTCAATATAGTAATCTGGCTGTCACAGTTTTTTATTGCTTTTCTGGTTTTGCTTTTCAAGCCAATCTGGTGGACAGCCACTCCTTTCCTAAAGGCTAACCGGGTGGTCAATACCTTTATACGGAAATACATACCACTTTTTGGTAATTTTCTGGCGCTTTTCACACAGTGCGTTTGGGCTCCGATTTTTATTACCTTTTGGGCTGGGGTTTATGGGATTGCTATTGGTTATGGTGCAGATTTTGTGCACCAAACCGCAAATGTCCTCTATCTTATTCTGGATGATGTTGCGGGGCAGGCTCCGGAACGATTTATCTGGGTTTTCAATATTATAGGCATGCCTCTACGGTTGATTATGGATGTAACACTATATGCCATGTTTTACATAGGAGGCTTATCTGAAATATTTATGGACGATGGGTTTGCAGACACTGTCGTAACCCTTACTACTGTTTGCTGGTTTTGGGGCTGGGCAAAGCTCGTCCTTGTATGGGTAGGCCACGAGTGGGGCTTTCTTGGCAATAAAGAAAACCGGGGTCAGGTCTTTCTTTTTGAATGAATTCAAGATTCAAGATTCATGACCCCGATTTGCGATTTGGCCAAGAGCTGTAGATGGTTTAGCCCAAAATTTAGCAGTAGAAATCGGAAAACCCCGTCATAAAGGCGGCAAAAAATCATGACAAGACTAGCTGAAGCTCTTGTAGGGCAAGGCATCTCAAGACTTCAGTTATGTCGAACTCAGGTTACTGGGAGCCAAGGTTTGGAACTTTTTTCTGAACTAATGGTCAGAAATATTGAAATACAATAAGTCCGGTGGGGATATCAACCAGATCAATTATTATTGGCTCTTCTGAACGGGGAGCGAACCTGCGTTACTCCCCCTCTCCCTCCTGACATTATCGGAATGGAACTTTTTCTATTTCCAATGGTCTAAATATTTGGTTTTTGATTACCGATGACTAAGTAGGTGAAAGTTTGCTTTCGTATAAATTGACTGTACGTACGTTTAGTTTATTCAGTAAACCGATCATCACCACTGATACCAGGATGTAGGCGCATGATCGCTACTTCTTAAAAAGTAGATAGTGGTTTGCATTTCAATATTTATCACATGAAAATTCGAGAATATTATCGACTGCTGATGCTTTGATTATAAAAGAGCTGGAACATATTCCTTAGCTAGAGATCAAAACATTTGATAGCAGACTATCACCTACTTGTCAACTGATTACGGAGTACTCCATGCAAGCAATACCCGGAAAATGTCAATACTCTCCTCAACAACACCAAAAACAGGCTAATCAGTCACACGGCCCTCATTACACGGCATCATTTACCAATAGAAACGAATGCGAAAACCCATCAACACCAGATGCAAACCCGATTATTAACATGCATATTACAAAAGTAATTGATCCTGATACACACTTTAATGATGTGGGTTCTCCAACTGATAAAATGAAAGCTGAAAAAAATAATTCAGCACAACAAAACTCTGCGACTGCAGAAATCGATATTTACGGCTTCTTAGATCAGAACATTACTGACTTATTTCAGAAACGCATATCACCCTATTGGAGAATATGCTATGAAGGACTCAAGAAATATAACGATGATACTGTTTTACTCGGGCATGAATACCACCCGGGCCCAAAAAGCATTAAGCCCATCGGAATCGCCTACCGAGGGGATTATCGTCAACCTGAAACAATATTCACCACAGGTTTTTCGGTAAAAGATGGATCTGAAATTAACGATGACAACTTTGGGGAAAGCCTGAAAACCCTAAGAATCAGATTTCATAATAACGATGGAAATGGACTCCCGGGTGAGTCATCAGGAGTCCAGGATACAGGAGTTTCCTTGTGCAAGGACAAGTGTTCAGCAGCCTATTTCCCAGAAAAAATCACAAAGTGTTTTCCACAGTTCCCGGACAATACTGATAATTCTTACGTGTACTGCTGTCTGGTTACTGCTGGCATTGAAGTCAATGGGAATAACCATGTATGGCCTAAGCAATACAATAGCCATTCTACCGGGATCAGGTCAAAAACAATCAAGTCAGTCATGACAACAAAGATTCCACCTGAACATGTGATTTGTGCCTGGGCGTCGGTAAAAACAATAGAGAACGACAGGTTTACAATAAACACTGAAACAAAATTATCCAATTTAAAATTCAATATAAATGTTGATACATGCGTTCAATCATATCTCCGGGAGAAGAGTGGGTTAAAGTTCACTGACACCTCCACACATTGTTCTTTCAATGGCCGCACTGGCTTTTATACCAGAGATGGAATAATAGGAATAGGACAATAATAATAGGAATAGGAATAGGAATAGGAATAGGAATAGGAATAGGAATAGGCAGCAATTCCCGACGAATATCAAACCACTTCTGCTGCAAGTGATTCAGCTTGGCAATAAAAAAAGTAATCGCACAGTTTATCGACAAACTACAGGACATCCAGAAATATAACCATAAAAAAATCATGGATAAATTTATGGATGTCCTCGAGTCCCTCCTCGAGTCCCTCCAAATTTATGGATGTCCTCGAGTCCCTTCATCCTGTACAGGGAATGTACAGGATCCACCCCACAGGGAGGTGAATGCCCGGCAAGTTTACATTTACAGCTGGTAAAAAGATTGTGAACAGCTTCCCAGTACCAGCACCAATCAGGAAACACAAACACCCGGTGTAAAAAATCGACTATGATAGGAAGCTGGGTGAATGAAATCATATGTCTGACGGCCAGCAATATTCGATGCCATCTGCCCAGCTACATCAACTACAGAATGCTGAATTCAGGAACAGGCAGTTCGACCTTTATTTTCAGGCTGTCAGGCTACCTGGCCGGTGACTATGGTCTGCTGCCCATAAAATATTGGTTTCAATGGTCGGACTACCTGGCATGTCAGCCAGGAAAGAATTATGAATGCACACAAGGCTGGGAGTCATGTAACAGGGCCGGTGTGGCAGACCAGAGACACGCCGGTTGCCGCAAAACCCAAGGATAGAGCTGACACCACAGCCCCGTTACCCCATCGCACCAGAGAAAAGGGTAAAACCCTTCTCCATTATGGCCAAGCGGTTCGGTTGTCAACACGGGACGCCCGTAAAACTGATGCTATATCCCTGACCAATCAGGGGGAGCAGCCCATGCCCGGGGCAGTGGTAACGGCCGGTCAGCACCAAGTATCGACTGAAGACTCTGACTTGGCGGTCATACTGGAAACATTACAAAAAGAAAACAGTCAGCTCAAAGCCGACCTGGACAATACAAAAGCTGAGTTGTTTCTTGCTCATACAAAAAAAGACAACATCAACGCCAGGTTTGACCAATATAAGGCCGAAAGCGAACAGGCCCTTAAACAGGCTGTTTTATCAGAAAGAACACAAAACCAGGAAGAGAGCAAAGCAACCCTCTGTAAACTTCAACGAAAACTGGATACAAAAGAAGAAAAAATTAAAAAGATGGAGCTTTCAGTTCAAAATTCACACGCTGAGAAAATTCAATTGACAAAACAGGCAAGAATACTCCAAGACCTGAAAAAAGCCGATGAAGAAAAAATCCAACAGCTGGAAACCGACCTCCAGAAAATCAAATGTCATGAGGCCTCCCAGGACTCTAATATAAGGGCCCTGAAAGAAAGCTTACAAAATGACCTGCAGGCAAAAAAAATTAACGAACAGAACAGTCAACTTGAGAGATATGAAAAACAGTTGATTGAATTGAAGGAAAAATTTACGGCCTGCAGAATAGAGTTGTCACAGGAGAAAAAAAAGAGTTTTGCAGAACGTAAAAAACATAATGAGTTCATAGGAGATCTGCATAAACACAGTGCTAGCATAACCTCAAGGCAAAGAAAAACAGAAACAAAATTAAATGCTCTAGCAAAACCGGATGATAAAAAAACAGAAAAACCTTCATGTTCTGGTCACCCGTTGTTTGCTAACCCCTCCAAAGATGAGTTCCTGCGCCTGTTTAAAACCAAGCTGCCAACATTTGAAGCAATGGGGTTCACTGCTCCCAAAGCAGCCGACAAGCATCCGGGCTTGCAGGCAATGCTTATCCAGATGTTCAGGGATAACACATCCGCCACAGCCCTTATTCACTCCATATTTGAAGACGTTCAAAGACGGCATTCACAGTGGGATGATGAGTCTATGAAGGTACTGTTTTCTCAAACCTCGACAGCTGCAATGCGAAATATTGTCGTAGTATGGCCGGGGGCTTTGGACGGCCAGCCCTGTGGGTACTTATTCAAACCGGAAATAAAAAACGTCTGCGACATAATAAACCAGGAGAGCATGAAACTTACCCTCCATTTCGATCCTTTTTACCTGGCTTATGTGACGGAGAAACGCACACGACGACGAGGCATTCCTAAACCGCTTTTTTTCCCCCTGGAGTATCGCCCAGCCCCCTCTGCCAATAACATCGTCGGCAAGCCTTCCGAATAAAAAAACTGGGGTCATATATGGTCCGCCCCGCGATGCAAGGTAAAGTTTTCGATAATGACTAAAGAGTAATGCTTCCATATATCCGGCCTTGGGGTGAGGTCGCATTCGCCTCTGGCCCTGATGGAAAAAACTGGGGTCAGGTCTTGAATCTTGAATTAATGCAAGGTTCAAGATTAAAGACCTGACCTAGATTTTTGACCCCGATTTTCTTGTCCGATAAAACGTGATTAAGACAATCAGACATATAATTTAGCGGATATTGTATATCTGTAGCCTTATAGCGCAGATAACATAAGAAGAAGTAATGCGGGGTAGGGTCTTGTAATTTTCATAGCTGCACGATGAAAGACCTGACCCCGGATTTT
>NZ_JAVRMB020000057.1:0-5813 GCF_031844845.1 Endozoicomonas sp. | reverse complement strand
CAGGCCAATAGCTCTCTCTGGTGGCAGCGAGGCCGGTTGGGTTTCCCGTTTGACGGTAAAGAACCTGTTTGCCCTATCGAAAGCAGCCAATAAGACAATGAGCCTGACGCTCCCGGACGGGCGACAGTTCTCCGTTATTTTCGACCGGTCTAATGGCAGTCCTGTTGAGGCTAAACAAGTCTTACCCTTCGCTTATCCAGAGGATAGCGACCAATATTTTCTTAAATTAAAATTATTGACAGTAACTGCATTTCAAGGATCAGTTTAAAAGTGCGCTTTTATCACCAGATGCTGCGGCTTTTTCAGAAGCTAATTTTAGCGTTTCAAAATATGTAGATTGGATGGCTCTGGATTGAGACGCAGCAATGCATTTAACAGCATCTCGCTTCAATACAGGGAAGCCACATGATTCACTCAAAATACATGGTAATTTACTCAGAATATATGGTGATTTACTGTGAATAAAATCTGATAACTCCTCCGAACTATAATTTAGCATCAGCGGATGATCTCTACGATTATTATTTAAGTATTCAATACCTTTAGCAATCTTAGTTGCTTGAGTAAATCTATTTTTTTTATGTTCTAATTTTATTGAATCTAACTTAGTCGTAGGTATTTTTGACTCCATGTTTTTAATTGATTCAACTTTTCTATCTCTACGTTCTTGTTGTTCTTTACTATAACGTTCTCGTTTAGGATTTATTTCTCTATGTTTTTTTGCATCTGCATGGTGACGCTTTCGAGTTTTTACAGTATTTCCACCATTAGCTGCAATAGAGCCAAACTCAACAGAACCTGATTGTCCAGACCCTTCTGGTTCTGGTAATTGAATATGGAGTATTTTCTTGCCAGCTTGAACGAATGAATCTGAAATTAAGGTAGATAATTTTGGCTCTGTTACCCGAAGCTTTAAACTATTAACGACAGGTGAGTGGCTCGATTTTTCTGGATTTCTACGCCCCACATCAACAGAACCTAAATTATCTATTAAATTATGCGAAGAGAAATAACTTTCGACTTCGTCAGAAGATAAAAATGGTCGAGGAAATCCTTGAGGTAACGAGGTTGTAACAGAGGTAGATGCAGATGGTTCGGCAACACTTACCGTAAGACCATTAACAACTGTCGGCGGTTGATGATTATCACTAATAGAACCGGTTGGCTGCTGTTTTTGATTAGCCGGTTGCTCTGTTTGGAGGCTCGGTGATCCAATTGAGCGCGATAAACACTCTAAATAAGTTAAAGGATTAAAAGGAATGTCCATTGAGTTACTGAGTTACTGAGTTACTGAGTTATTGAATAAGACCTCTCCTTCTTAAAAAAGTTCCTCCCCCCCCTCACAGAATTCATCCAAACATTCATCTAACCCATACAAAAGGACCCGCTATGGCCATTACCAATACTGACGTAAAACTCTATGAAAGCCAGCGACTTACCGACGAAGAAGACGGTGGTGGTCGGGTTACTGGCAGCGAGATAGTTGATGGAAACGTCAACAATCTATTTCAGGATATTTCCCGGATCGACCGGACTATTGGTGATGTGGCACTGCGTAAAGCATTCATCGGGATCAGCACCGATAACAATGACACTTACCTCGGCAGTCATCTTATCCTGACCGAACCGCCGAAGGATAAGAATGTCAGCGTCTTACTGTTTGATACTGGCAGTCAAACCGATGAACGCCTCGATGCCAGAGACAGAATAGAGAGCTACGTTGTACCCGGCATTAAGGCGAATTGGGAATTGATCGGCGATCAGCTTCAGGGACAGCGAGCCATTGTAGGCTATCAGCGTGAGGAATTGGCCATTCCTGAAATCGGGGAGGTCTATAAAATCACTACTCCTGATGACCTGACCAGTCAGTTTGTTCGAATCACATCCGTTGACCACAGTTCTGCCACTTTTACCTACCACAACGGTTCGCAATATGTGGACTTTACCCGGCGTAAGCTGGATATGCAGATCAGCGCACCTCTAATCACCACCTTTATTGGAGCGCCTCCCGTCCCCGGAGCTCCAGAAGAAGAAACCAGCCTGATTCATGGCACACAAATAGCCGATACCTCCCGCTATTACGGCATCCAGCCAGTGAGCGCCGACATTACCTCTGGCGACCTGACTATTAAGGCCGAGAGCGTTTATGCGCCACTGGTGCCGAGCGCCAAAGTAGAAACCCCACTGCTTGACCAGTATGGCGGCTATACCGGCAAAACAATGGTGGCGACCGCCAACAGTACCCGTTCAGTCAGTTGTCGTTTTGTTCATATCTCCGAGAGCCAGAGCAGAACTTATTTACAGCGTGGGGCACTGCCGAAAAACCTGAGCCTGTCATTAGAAGGCGGCACCTTTGAAGATGATGGTGCGGGAAACCTGCTCCACAAAGGCGGGACTAATAATTTCAGCAAACTAACCGTGGATTATGAACTCGGTGAAATAAACGTATGGCGAGCAAGCAGCTATACCACCGCAACAGCGACCGCTACCTATCAGCCAGCCGTGGCCATTACCGGCGCAGCTATCAGTGGCGTTATTGAAATCAGCAACCAGAACCGGGGCTTTAACTACACCCTGAATATGGCCGAAGCCAAGCCGAGGCCGGGAACACTGGTGGTCAGTTATATCGCCCTTGGGAAGTGGCAGGACATACGGGATACCGGCGCTGGTCAGATGGTCGGCTCTGGTACTGGAACCATTCTATTTGCAACGGGCTCCGCTGCTATCACCCTCGATGCCTTGCCCGATCCTGATAGTGCAATCGTCTTCAGCTATGTCGCACAGAGCGATGATGAGGTGACTATCCGCACTGGCACCGTGGCGCTCGATGATATGACCTTCCGGCATTCGCTGGAAAGAACCGGCATTAAACCCGGCAGTATGACCGTGACGTATGTTTCCTCCGGGGTGGATAAAACCCTGACCGATCAGGCTAATGGTCTGCTTACCGGGGATGGTAACGGCTCTATCCATTACGCTCCCGGTGAATTGAGTTTTAAGCTCGATTACCTGCCCGATAGCGGGACAGAAATTGCACTGACTTATGAGGAAGGTGCTAATGCTGGCGGTGAAGTCATTGTATCCATTGATAGTCAGGGCATGATGAGCGGCACTATTCCCGGAGCGCCACTGTTACCCGGTTCGGTTCAGTTAGCGTTTCTGGTCGAGCAGTTATCCAATGTTCCGAGCGTGTCCAAAAGCGAAAGTGATTGGACGACCTATGAATCAGCCCGAAATGTAGCAAAGCGGATCAGTGATGATACAGCGGGTGGCTGGCGTGGAGTGGTCGGTTCTATTGATTATCAGACAGGAGCTTTTTCGGTTCAGGCATTGAACGACTATAATTACCCTGAATACAGGATGTAAGCGCCAAAATAACCCACGTAGTTGTCCCATTCTCGTTATTCATTTACTTTTGAAATCACTCCGGCAGCTTCACCGCCCAAGGCAGGAGCTGCTCCAGCTGCTCTACGGTGTCAGCATACGGCAGTTCTTTCAAAATATGACTCAGGTAGTCGAAGGGTTCCAGGCCGTTGGCTTTCGCACTTTCGATCAGACTGTAATACATGGCACTGGCTCTTGCTCCATTCGGCGTATCGGAGAAGAGCCAGTTCTTGCGGCCAATAGTGAATGGGCGGATGGCATTTTCGGCTGAGGCATTGCTGATGTTAAGGTGGCCATCTTCACAATACACGACCAGTTTTGGCCATTGGTTCAGAGCATAGCTCATGGCTTTATGGGTCAAACTGTCCGGCACCAGTCGGGTGACGTTTTTCTCAAGCCAGCCATGTAGTTCATCCAGTAACGGCTTACTCTGCTGCTGTCGTTGATACTGTTTCTCAGGAGCCGATAAATCCTTGATCTCGTCTTCTATGGCGTACAGTTTGCGAATCTTGCCCAAAGCGACATCGGCCTTACTGGCTTTAGTATTCTTCAGCTTCTTGCCCGGCTTGGCTTCGCCTTTTTTTGCATCCGTGAATTTACGACGGACGTGGTCAAAACAGCCCGGCTGGGTGATGCCTTCTTGTTTACACACAGCGTTATAGCTGGCGTAACCATCGGTTTGCAGATAACCACTGAACCCTTCAAACAGGCGCAGGGGCACCTCCTTACTCCGGGAAGGATCATAGTGAAACAGAACCGACGGTTGACCGGGTGGGCCACCCAGGGTGACCCACATATATTTGTCGGAATTGATCGATTTCTTCGTCTCCTTGATCACCTGAACAGTGGTTTCATCGGCATTGATGACATGCCCTGCTCGCTGATGATCCATCATCAGGTTAATCAGAGGCTGAAGCTGCAATGACAACCGCATCAGCCAGTTGGCCATGGTCGTCCGTGCGATGGAGCCACCGGAACGGGCCAGGATTTTCTCCAAACGGTACAAGGGCAAAGCATCACAGTATTTGGCGACGATAATGTATGCCAGCATGCACACAGTGACCGCCGATTTAGGAATAGGATGTTTGGGCAGTTCGGCAGCTTTGATGACTCGTTTGTCCTGCTGATATTCATCCTGTTCGATAAAGACGGCTTTTTCCTGAAGGATCTCCTTCACCCGGACTTTTGCGGGAATGATGTCCAGCTCTTCCCTGACCTTGGTAAAAAAGGTATTGATTGCGCCTTGCTTCTCTTCCTCTCCTCGCTGAGCTTAATGCGTTCCTGATATCTGGGTATGGAGGGTGACAGGGGCTTCCGACCTTTGCGATTTGGACGAGGTTTCTGTGTATCCGGGTCAACAGGCTCTTCATCATCTGTCGCGCAATCGGATAGCTCCGCCTCGTTAAAGATCTCTCCCTGCATACTGGATTTTTCGGTGCTGCGACCGTACAAACGGGCACGCTCCAGGCGGAGATATTCTTCCAGAAGGGCAATGCGCTTTTTCTGTTCGTCGATGACGACAGATTTCTTCTGAATGATGTCGTCTTTTTCAAGAATGACACAGTCTTGGGTATGGATTGCCTTGATTAAGGCATCCATATCCAAAGACGATTCAGCTTCTCCGACCAATAAACTCAGTGCGGATTCTGGCTGATTAATAACGGTGTCAGTCATTGATTTCATGACCGTTGTTTTACCAGAAATGCCTGCTAATTACGGCTAAAAACAGCTCTCATAATGCCTTTTTTTGTGGGGTTTCATGGCATTGAGATCGTAGCCATCCAGAAGCCAGTTTAATTGCTGCCCGGTGAGGGTTACCAAGTCATCGGTCTGCTTTGGCCACAGGAATTTGTCTTCCGACAGACTTTTGTAATACAGCACAAATCCGTTGTCTTCCCAGAACAGACATTTTATTTTGTTGCGCTGCCGGTTAGTGAAGGCGTATAGGTGACCGTCAAAAGGGTTGTGCCCCAGTTCCTGCTCGACCAGCACCGCCAGCCCCTTGAAGGATTTCCGGAAATCGATAGGATCCCGATAAAGGAAGACCTCAGGCAGACTGGGCGACGGGCGCATGACCAATTGCTTCATCGCAGAAGCCCGATCAGTTGTCCAGCCAGCGCCAGGTTGTGCTGGTCAATTCCGGAAACGCTGAGCCCATTAGGCAACGACACGGTTAACGGTGGGGATTCTTCGTAAACCCGATCCTGACTCTTAGCCCGGGAAACAGGTACAAAGGCAGAAATAGTATTGGATGGTGATGCTGTGTTGTCCTCAGCCCACAACTTCTTTTTCCAGTACCCAAGCTGTGATGATTTGACACCATTCTGACGACACCAGCCAGCTTGGCTAAGCCCGGAGTCTTGCCAAGAGTCGATGCGCTGCTGCCATTGTTCCTGAGTAGCGTTCTGGTGAGTCATGAGGGCCTCCAT
>NZ_JAVRMB020000056.1:0-22207 GCF_031844845.1 Endozoicomonas sp. | reverse complement strand
TACTCGCCACAAGTGAATAACCAGCCTGAAACCCCCACAGATTCGGACAAGGAGAGGTTTCTCCACATGCGGCCAGATCCGTATGCATTCCCACGCAGAGCATGGGAACGAGGGTTTTGCGACAGCCTCGCAGGCGGGAATTCACTGCTTGTGGTAGATCCCCCGCCTTCGCGCGAATGACGGAAGGCTGGAATTTTCTGCAACGCCAAACGCCACTTATTACTCTTGAGGTCAAAATGGTCGGCTCTCGTTCATGCTGCAAAGTAAAAAAAATATTTCTTCGGGTTTGAGTACCGGGTGTTCTTTTTCTCGATATTTGTAAAGCCTGCTCTCACTACACTCCCAAGGTGCAAAGCACTGGATCGGTTGAAAAAAGGCTTGCATTTCAAGGTGTTCAGGGTAGTATAGCCCTCGTTCCTGGTGAGGTGGCCGAGAGGCTGAAGGCGCTCCCCTGCTAAGGGAGTATACGGCTTATACCCGTATCGAGGGTTCGAATCCCTCCCTCACCGCCATATTCCTGTTTTAAATCCCTTCTTTTCCTTCTTTCCCTTCTTTTCCTTCTTTTCCTTCTTTCCCTTCTAGCTAGCTTGTTCAATATTTCCGATGTGTCCAAGAAATGTCCATTTTGTTTAATGGGTTTAGTCTTATTTCGTCGTTTAAATATTCCTTGCTGAATTTTGCGTATTTCATAGTCATCATAATGTCGGAATGCCCAAGAAGGCTGTCCGAGAATAGACTGCCCTACGCGGCAACTGCTCCTGCGTTGCTCTAGCTCCTGCATCCATGCAGTGGCAGAAAAGTGAGGATAAAAATCCGCTTTTGTTCGTCAAATAGATACATGCCTGCTCAGCTTCGCTGCTTTATTGATTACCTGATAGATGAGCTGGCATAAACAGGCTGTTCTGGCTTAAGCGTTACCGGCGACCAGGTAATATGTTATTTTATGCCCCTATATGAAGCAGTAAGGGTTCGATGGGGCTTGAGATAGAGTATGTCGAATCCGAAGGAGCAAATGTGACAGGTTCCAATGAGTCCTGCGAAGGGCTGGTGTCTATTCGAGACTTTGTACGCTGGGGAGCGACCCGCTTTAATGAAGCGGGCCTGTTCTTCGGTCATGGCAGTGATAATGCCCTGGATGAATCTCTGCACCTGGTTTTTCAGGTACTGCAACTGCCCTGGGATCTTCCCGAAAACTATCTGAATAGCCGTTTAACCTATCGTGAGCGTGAAATGCTCGCTAATTTGATTGAGGAGCGGGCATGCAGCCGCAAGCCATTGGCCTACCTGGTAAACCAGGCGTGGTTTTGCGATATGCCTTTTTATGTGGATGAGCGGGTGCTTGTTCCGAGGTCACCCATTGCAGAACTGATTCTTCAGCAGTTTCAGCCATGGTTGGGTGAGGTAGAGATCAGCCGGGTTCTGGATCTTTGTTCTGGTTCCGGCTGTATTGGTATTTCTGCAGCCCACGCCTTTCCCGAATCCCAGGTAGATCTGCTGGATATTTCAGCAGATGCCCTGGAAGTCGCTAATATCAATATCGATCGTCACGAGCTTTGGGGACGGGTGCAGGCCATCAAATCAGATCTGTTTGAGTTTCTTGATGTCCTGCCTGATCGTCCGAAGTATCAGCTTATTCTGAGTAATCCTCCGTATGTGGATGCCGAAGATATGTCTGATATGCCGGAAGAGTTTGCCCACGAGCCGGAACTGGGGCTTGCAGCCGGTGATGACGGGCTGGATTTTGCCCGTACCATTCTGGCACAGGCTGGCGATTACCTGAGCGAACAGGGGCTTCTGGTGCTGGAGGTGGGTAACAGTCAATGGGCACTGCAGGATGAGTATCCGGAAGTCCCTTTTGTCTGGCCAGACTTTGAAAAAGGTGGCCATGGTGTTCTGGTTCTGTCCGCCGAGGATTGCAGGAAGTATCAGTCTGTGTTTAAGAGCCGCTTGAAGTAAAAGATGCTGGAAGTAAAGAAGAAGCAGCTTCCAGCTTAGCCTTTGAGAGTTTTCTGAAAATAACAATGAGGTCGCTTAAGTATGGCAGGAAATAGCATAGGACAACTGTTCAAAGTTACTACCTTCGGAGAGTCTCATGGTATTGCCATGGGCTGTATTGTTGATGGCTGTCCTCCGGGGATGCCGTTGACCGAAGCAGACCTTCAGGGCGACCTGGACCGGCGCAAACCCGGAACCTCAAAATTTACCACTCAGCGTCGTGAACCGGATCAGGTAAAGATTCTTTCCGGTACTTTTGAAGGTATCACCACCGGTGCACCCATCGGACTGCTGATTGAGAATCAGGATCAGCGCTCAAAGGATTATTCCGAGATCAAGGATCTGTTCCGCCCGGGGCATGCTGATTACACCTACACCCATAAATACGGTATTCGTGACTACCGGGGTGGTGGGCGAGCTTCCGCCAGAGAAACGGCCATGCGGGTTGCTGCGGGTGCTATCGCCCGAAAGTTTTTGCAATCACAGGGTATTGAGATTATTGGCTGGTTATCCCGGATGGGGCATATCAAGGCTGAACAGTTTGACCCGAAGGAAATCAGAAATAACCCGTTCTTCTCACCGGATGCCGTGAAGGTTCTGGAGATGGAGGAACTGATTACCCGGTTGCGTGCCGAAGGTAACTCCATTGGCGCCCGGGTTTCGGTGATGGCCACGGGTGTACCTCCCGGGTTTGGCGAGCCGGTTTTTGATCGTCTTGATGCCGAGCTTGCCCACGGCCTGATGAGTATCAATGCGGTCAAGGGTGTGGAGATTGGCGATGGTTTTGCCAGTGTTGGTCAGAAGGGGTCAGAACATCGGGATGAGATGACACCGGATGGCTTTCTTTCAAATCACGGTGGCGGCACCTTGGGTGGTATCAGTTCAGGACAGGATATTATTGCCCATATCGCGCTGAAGCCGACGTCCAGTATTACCACGCCGGGTAAGTCCATTAATATGCAGGGCGAGCCGGTTGAGGTGGTTACCAAAGGGCGTCATGATCCCTGTGTGGGTATTCGGGCAGTGCCCATCGCAGAAGCAATGATGGCCATTACCCTGATGGATCATTTTATGAGACATCGGGCGCAGAATGCTGATGTGGTCAGTCCTGCTCCGGTGATTTAAAACGCTTAAAAAATTGGCTTCCCGGGGGAAGCCAATCACATTTTACTTGCCGAACTGATCGATATTCTCAGCGTCCCAGGCATAATTGATCCAGTAATCTTCAATCTCTTCACCCACAAAGAAGTGCTTGAGCTGCTCAGGTAGCTGTCCCTTTTTTTCTTTTTTCTTGTTGTGAACCACAAAAGCAGAAAACTCAGCGTCAGGGTGGCCTTCAAACAAGTGCTTCAGGGTGAACTCCAGTGTTGTTCTTTCGTCGTCTACTTCATCGATAACCAGTATCTTTTTACCGGTCAGATCAATATCGGTTTCCAGCCATTGCAGTTTAATTGGCTGGCTTGCTGGTGCTGTTCCGGTTTCATCACTGTATCTGGACAGGGAGACAATCAGAATAGGGCGATTGATGTAGGTACGCATGATGCGGGCAGGAATAAGTCCTCCACCACCAATGGCCAACAGGTAATCAGGTTCATAACCATGTTCGGCAATAACCTTTGCTGTGTTGCGAATGGTGTTGTGAATGTTGTTATAGGTGAAATTGTATTGCTGTATAGGTGTTGGCATAAAGGATCTGCATCAGGTTATATGAAAATAAATCAGCCGATTTTATGGAAGTGCTTACCATTGTGCAATATGCCATTTTGTACGGATAGCCTGCGATTGACTTTGGGAATACTATACGCAGCCTGCCTCCCTCCATATCTTGAAACAGGCCAGTACCGTGCCACACCGAGCCCATCTATTATCATTGAAACTCTGCCATGCACTGAGTCAGGCCTGCAAAGCAGAAAAGTACACTGGTAAGCGTTTTGGTAATGACCTGCTGGCGGGACTGACCGTTGGTATTATTGCCATTCCATTATCCATGGCGCTGGCCATTGCCAGTGGTGTTCCACCTCAGTACGGTCTTTATACCGCTATCATCGGCGGTTTTATCATTGCGCTCCTGGGTGGCTCTCGATACAGCATTTCGGGGCCAACTGCCGCCTTTGTGGTTTTGCTTTTTCCTATTGCCGAGAAGTTTGGTCTTGCCGGATTATTATTGGCAACGGTGATGTCAGGGGTGATTCTGGTTCTCATGGCATTAATGCGCCTTGGTCGCTTAATTCAATACATCCCTGAGTCAATTACGCTGGGTTTTACCGCTGGTATTGGTGTGGTGATTGCCACATTACAGCTGAAAGACTTTTTTGGTATGACCATTACCGCTATGCCAGAACACTACTGGGACAAGGTGGCTGTTCTGGTTAATGGCGCCTCGACAACCCATTGGCCGAGTCTGTTAATTGCAGGTGTGACGCTGGCAACGATGTTGCTGTGGCCCAGGCTCCGGTTGCCGGTTCCTGCTCACCTGCCAGCCGTCATTATTGGCAGTCTGCTCGCGCTGTGGATGACCCACTACGGTATTGACGTAGAAACCATTGGCAGTCGTTTTCACTATCTGTTGCCGGATGGTACTTCGGGTATGGGTATTCCTCCGGTTTTGCCAGAGTTTGCATGGCCATGGCAGCAGGCGGGGGCGGATGGTCAGCCATTGGGAATCAGCTGGTCTCTGGTTCAGGCGTTGTTACCTTCGGCGTTTGCCATTGCCATGCTGGGCGCCATCGAATCGCTTTTGTGTGCAGTGGTGCTGGATGGTATGACCGGTACACGGCACAGTGCCAATAGTGAATTGCTGGGGCAGGGGATTGGTAATATTGTGGCACCATTTTTTGGTGGTATTCCGGCAACGGCGGCCATTGCCCGTTCTGCCGCCAATGTGAAATCCGGAGCCCAGAGCCCGGTTTCCGGAATGATTCATGCCTTGGTTGTGCTGTCAGCGCTGGTGGCGCTGACGGGAATACTCTCTTATATTCCCATGTCCGCCATGGCTGCTTTACTGCTGGTGGTCGCCTGGAATATGAGTGAAGCTCCCAAGGCCGTGCACCTTCTTAAAACAGTACCTCGTAGTGATGTGCTGGTCTTTATGGTCTGTTTTTTGTTGACCGTTGTCTTCGATATGGTGATTGCCATTACCGTGGGTGTCGCGCTGGCTTCATTACTGTTTATGAAAGAAGTGGCTGAGATGATTCAGGTGCGGGATATTACGGGTGATCAGCGTTATGTCAGCAAAGTATTAGGTAATGATGTCACCGTACTTCGGCTTGAAGGGCCTCTCTTTTTCGCTGCAGCCGATCATGTTTTCGGTGAAATCAGTCGTTTAAGTCAGGACAAAAAAACAATTATCCTGCAAATGGAGAATGTCTACTTGCTGGATGCGGGTGGTCTGGCAGCCCTGGTTCGGTTAATAGGGCAGTGTCGGGCGAATAATACCCGGTTGTTGATCAGCGAATTGCAGTTCCAGCCTTTGAAAGCGCTGGCTAGAGCCGCGATTGAACCGATTGATGGGGTTGTTAAATTCTATCCATCATTGAATGACGCTTTGCATGATCATCGTATACCTTTATAGCAGCGTTTCTTCTGTGGAATCGATTCCTTCCTTTTGACTGGAATGGCGGTCTGGACGAACTGCGGGATATTCGCTGATGGGGTGCCTTGTTGATACAGGTTTCTGACCTTTTCTTATATTACCAGTTATACATATATGGTCGTCTGTGAATTGACTGAACGGCATTGAGTCTGGCTCTTAATGGGTTGAAATAAAAAAGGCATCCCGTGGATGCCTTTTTTGACTCTGTAACCCTAATCAGGCTTTTGCCTTGGCGTACATGGCTTCAATCTCTTTCTGAAAACGCTTCATAATAATTTTACGACGCAGTTTCAATGTTGGAGTAATTTCTCCCAACTCAATTGAAAACTCCTTAGGCAGCAGCGTGAATTTTTTAACCTGCTCAAACTTGGCCAGCCCTTCCTGTACCTTAACCACCCGTTTCTGGATCAACGCCTGAATACTGCGGTGCTGAATCAGTTCCTTATGATTCTGGTATTTCAGGTTCAGGGCTTTGGCATGTTCTTCCAGGGCTTCGAACGCAGGTACGATCAGGGCTGTCACATAATTTCTGGCGTCAGCAACGATGGCAATTTGCTCGATAAAGCGATCTTTGATCAGCGTGCCTTCAATATATTGTGGAGCGATGTATTTGCCGTTTGACGTCTTCATCAATTCCTTGATGCGCTCAGTCATACGGAGAGCGCCGTTTTCATCCACAATGCCTGCATCGCCGGTATGGAGCCAGCCATCCGCAGTGAAGGTTTTGGCAGTTTCTTCAGGCTTTTTGTAGTAGCCGCGCATAACGGTATCACCATGTACCTGAATTTCACCCTCATCACCGATGCGCACCTGAATACCAGGCAATGGTGCGCCGCAGGAGCCAAATTCAAACCCGGTATCGCGGAAGCAGGTGACCGTCGCTACGGTCTCGGTCATACCGTAACCCACTTTTACATCCACTCCGATGGCATGGAAGAAGCGGTTGATATCATCATCCAGACGAGCACCGCCACAGGGCATAAAGCGAATGCGGCCACCCAGTCCATCGCGAATTTTACTGAAGACTATTTTGTCCGCTATTCCGTGCAGTTTGTTCAGGTAACCCGGTATTTCTTCACCCTTACGACGATATTCCATATGGGCGGCGCCAATCTTCAGGGCGGTATTGAACATCAGGCGACGGATAAACGGTGCTGTTGAGACTTTACCGTGAATGGTGGTGTAGACCTTTTCGAAAAATCTTGGCACCGCGCAGAGAACCGTGGGCTGAATCTCTTTTAATGCCACACTGACCTGTTGAGGATCGCGCAGATAAACATTGGTGGCACCCCGGGCCAGGGCATAAAAGCTCCAGGCTCGTTCAAAGATATGGCTGAGAGGAAGAAAGCAGAGCGAGGTATCCAGGCTGTCCAGATGGATGACCTGATCATGTCCCAGGAAGCTGGCGGCCATATTGGTATAGTCCAGCATAACGCCTTTGGGCTCACCGGTGGTGCCTGAGGTGTAGATCAGGGTGAACAGGTCTTCCATGCAGCGGGAGGCGAGTCTTTCTTCAAGAATGGCCTGATCAACACCCTGCTGAATGAAATCCTCAAAGTAGTGTGCTTTTGGACAGCCCTGAAGATCTACGGATCGGTCAAAAACGACCAGGGTCTTCAGTGTCGGAGATTGTTCCAGCAGCTTAAGGGCGTCGTCATATTGCGCCTGTTCGCCAACAAACAGCAGCGATGCTTCGGTTTCATCCAGAATATACTTAACCTGGTCAGTGGTACTGGTGGGGTATAAAGGGACGGTCACCAGTCTGGCCTGCAAACAGGCCAGATCGGCAATGGTCCACTCCGGCATATTCTGGGACCAGATACCAACTTTGGTCTGAACGCACAGGTTCTGTTTTAGTAGAGCGCGGGAAGCCTGGTCGATTTTTTCACTGAGCTGGCGCCAGTTGATACCCTGCCATTGCTTTTCAGAAGCGCGCTGAGCAGAGACCTGACTGGCGAAGCGCATAGCGATCTGCTCCGGGTTGCGCTGGGCGCGTTCACGGATCTGGCTGATCAGGTGCATGTTCAGGGGGGAGTTCATCGGCACAGACAATATTCTCAACAGCTGGATGAAAATTTAGACGAAATGATAAAAAGCCTGATAGTACAGGATGGCTGGGGATAGCAAAATTGATTCAGGTCATTTTTGGTGAAATCCCTGTGCAGGAAAATGTAACGTTCAGTAATCTTTGTGTCAGAATGTAAAAAGTATGGGTTGTCAGGGTGGTAGTTTGTGTTAATGATTCCCATCCTAGCCTTTCCAAAATGCCGGTGTAAACAATACCAATACGGTAATAACTTCTAAACGTCCCAGCAACATTCCTGCACTTAAAATCCATTTTGCCCCATCGGGGAGGGTACTGAAATTGCCGGCAGGACCGATGATCGTTCCCAGGCCCGGGCCAACATTGGCCACTGCGGAAGCGGCTCCGGTAATGCTGGTGATGGAGTCAATATTGAATAAGGTCAGCAACAGACTTATCAGGGCAATCAGCAGAATAAAGAAAAAGGTAAAGCCAATCAGTGAACGGAGGATTTCACTGCTGATCTGCTGGCCATTGTAAGTCTGCACAAAACATGCCCGGGGATGTATCAGCTGTTTAAGCTGAATATTGAGAAGTTTGCCGCCAATCTGGAATCGAAATATTTTTATGCCGCCGGCGGTGGAGCCGGAACAGCCCCCCACTAACAGCAAAAAGAAAAACAGCAGGTTGGCAAAGCCGCCCCATAACGTGTAGTCACCGTAGGCATAACCGGTAGTGGTAATGGTGGAGGTGGTGTTAAAGGAGGCAAGGGTCAGGGACTGGAGAAAGGTATAATCTGAGTGAATACACAGCCAGATGCTTGAAATCAGCCAGATAATCAATAGAAATCCAAGAAATGCCTGTACCTGAATGTCCTGGTAAAGACAGTGCACTTCTCCCCGCATGGCGCGCACAAACAGAACAAAAGGGAGGCTGGCAAGAATCATGAAAATGATACTTGTCCAGATAATAAAAGGGCTTTTAAAGTTGCCCATGGAGGCATCCGAAGTGGAATAGCCACCGGTAGATACGGTGGTCATTGAATGATTTATCGCTTCAAATCCCGTCATTCCCCCCAGAAAGTACAGATAGGCGCAGATGGCAGTCATGACCAGATAAACAGTAATGATACGTTTGGCAATGCTCCCGGAGCGGGGCATGGCTTTTTCGGACCAGTCGGACGATTCACTCTGAAACAATCGCATACCACCCACTTTGAGAAAGGGCAGTACGGCAACCGCCATCACAATAAAGCCAATACCGCCAAACCACTGAAGCAGTGATCGCCAGATCAGCACGCTGTGATCCATGGTGTCCAGTCCCGATAAAATGGTAGACCCGGTGGTGGTAATACCGGACATGGTTTCAAAAAAGGCATCGGTATAGCTGATGGGCAGTTTGAACCAGAGGGGCAGTGCCGCAAATGTGCTGACAACAATCCAGCAGAGTGTCGTTAATACGAAGACCTGACGGGGCTTCATATTAAAGTGTTCCGGCTTGAAGTTGAGGGTCAGTGCCCCCCCCGTGATCAGGGTGATGGCGGAGGCTGCCACGAACTCCCAGATATTAGAATCTCCGGTCAGCAGGTCATAGATGACAGGAATCAGCATAAACTTGGCCATGGCCGTCAGAAACAGACCAATAACATAGAGTACCGGACGGTGGTTCATTATTTTTCAAGGGCATTATGGAAGAAAATCGCCTTGATCAATGACTCAAGGCGTTGAGGGATACGTCAGATGTCATTTGGCAATGGCATCTGATAAGTCATGGGGAAGTGTAGAAGCTGCGGGTGGTATTACAACTTGATTAGGGTCCGACCGGTCACCTGGCCTACCGTTATGGCTTCTGCCAATTCTGGTACTGCTTCAAGTTCGATCTCGGTAGCTGCTTCCGTGTAGAAAGACTCCGGCAGAAGCTCTGTAACGCGATTCCAGGCCTGCATACGTCGCTCAAAGGGACACATCACAGAATAAACACCCAGCAGTTTTACACCTCTCAGAATGAACGGTATAACGGTGGTCGGCAGATCAAAACCTCCCACCAGACCGTAGGCTGCAACGGCGCCTTCATAGTCCATTTGAGTCAGTGCTTTGGCCAGAATCTTGCTGCCGACAGTATCTATACAGCCAGCCCGGAGCGGTTTTTCCAGTGGGCGAGCGGGCTCCAGAAGCTCTGCCCGGCCAATCACGCGATCAGCACCGAGGGACTTTAACCAGTCACTGTTCTGTGGGCGGCCGGAGGCGGCTACCACTTGATAACCCAGCTGATCCAGAAGTGTTACGGCAACACTGCCGACACCACCGCTGGCGCCGGTTACCAGGATTTCATCTTTTTCTGGCGTAATGCCTGCGTCTTCAAGTGCCATGACGCAGAGCATGGCGGTCAAGCCTGCAGTGAGAAGGTGGCGAGGCAGTAGTTAATTTTTTCTGCATTTTAAGGAAAGGCGTGGGAACTTTTCATCATTTTCATCAATCAGATTGTCTAAAAGCAAAATTCAGATTGTCTAAAAGCAAAATAAAGTAATCAGTAACCTGGATTATAAAGATCCTCGAAGGAGTAAAGGCTTACCAATGCTTCCGTCTGTATCAGGTCATCAACAACTCATCAGTTCTGACGTATTTAGCGAACAATCTCTTGCGCATGTTTCAGGCTCAGAATGGGGATTGGGTGGTGTTGAGCTTGTTGCTCTTAGGGAGGGGTTCCGTGCAGGGGCAAGAGTGGTGATAGCTTGTCATCCTCACAATATATGCTTGGAAATACTTCATTCACCCAAAGCTAATGAATACTGTTATAAAAAATCAAGTAAGAAAGATATTATGTATCGTAAAATTGCAGATGCTGGAAATATCGTCAAGTTTCATGGAGCAAGAACACTGATATTGAAAAGTCCCGCTATTATGATTACGGCAAAAGATACTGGAAAAAGAGTAGTTGTTCAGGGTGTGGTAGATGAGTTTGGACGGGAGCCTGAATTCGATCTCTCTAAGTATAACGAATATCTGATAAAGCTTTTTGAGCAGGAAACCACTTCTGCTTTGCTTCCTAATGTTTTAGTCATTAACAATTGTAGGAAAATGAAAATAAACGACGAGAGCAATTCCGAGTAGGCGCTATATACTGTAGTGTACGATTGATCCTTGTTAAATGATAACAATGATTATTAAAAATTGATTATTGTGAGCTTGCTCCAGAGTATATTCCTCGGTTCTGTTAACAACTGTCTTTATGCCTTTCAAGCTGCTTAATAAAGGCTTTGGCAGCATTAGAGAGTGTCCGTTTGGGGTGCAGGATATACCCTAGCTGTCGGCTGGGAGACGTTTGAATACCCTTCAGTTTGACATTCAGAATACGCAGGTCATCATCTTGCATGGTCAGCGGGAGTATGGTCCAGGCGAGCCCAATGGCGGCGAGCATGCGCAGGGTTTCCAGATAGTTGGTGGACATGGCGGTTTGCAGTTTCAGTCCTTCCTGGTCGAAAAGGTTCTTTACTACCTGAAAAGTGAACGTATTTCTGCTTGGTAACACGGCTTGATACTGGCTCAACTGCTCTGTAGTGACACTCTTCAGTTTTGTTAATGGGTGATCTTTTGCCGTCATGAAATTCAGTGGGTCGTGCCAGAGTTTTTTTGATTGAATATTGGGTTGGATTTCGGGTGACAGCGTGATGATACCCAGCTCAATCTCTCCACGGATCAGCATTTCATAAGACGCTTCGGAATCGACAAACCGAATATCCAGTTTGACCTCTGGAAAAGTGTTGGTGAACGTCTTTAATATATTGGGCAATCGTCGTAAGCCGATATGGTGGCTGGTGGCAATGGATAGCGGCCCTTTGACTTCCCCACTGAGATTGATGATTTCCAGTTTAGTGTCATGAACCAGCTCCAGCATCTGCCGTGCCCTGGGGAGCAGAGCTTTGCCTGCCTCATTAAGTATGACCTGGCGACTGACACGATCAAAAACCGGCGTACCCAGCTGTTCTTCCAGTGATGCAATTCGCTTACTGACCGCTGGCTGTGTCAGAAAAAGCTTTTCTCCGGCTTCTGAAAAGGAGCCAGTATCGACAATAGCCAGGAAGGTGATGAGGTTGGTGGTATCCATAACGCACTTTTGGGTTGATTTATTCCTAAAAGTTATCAATAGCATAAAAAAGATGAATTTGAGTAATTTTTTATGAACGACTAGGATATGCAGTATTAAGGATAAGCTGAAAACAACTTAGTAAAACTGCTTATAAATCAAACAAAAACAGTCTATTTACTGTTTGATCAGAGAGGATTGCTCGATGGCTGGCCAGGCTTCTAAAGGCAAAACGCTTTACGACAAGTTATGGGATGCCCATCTTGTTCGTCAGCGTGATGATGGCTCTGCGTTGATCTATATCGATCGGCACCTGCTTCATGAAGTGACATCACCTCAGGCTTTTGAAGGCCTGAGACTTGCTGGTCGTAAGCCGTGGCGTCTGGATACGAATCTGGCAACGCCTGATCATAACGTACCCACCACAGTGAATGAACGTCAGTACGGCATTGATGGTATTGAAGATCCGGTGTCAAAAATCCAGGTTAAGACGCTGGATGACAACTGTGATTACTTTGGTATCACCCAGTTTGATATGAAGGACCAGCGACAGGGTATTGTCCATGTGGTAGGCCCGGAACAGGGGGCAACCCTGCCAGGAATGACGGTTGTCTGTGGTGACTCCCATACCTCTACTCATGGTGCCTTTGGTGCCCTGGCCCATGGTATCGGTACTTCAGAAGTAGAACATGTGCTGGCGACCCAGTGTCTGATTACCAAAAAGATGAAGAATATGCTGGTGCGTGTGGATGGCGCGTTGGGTGTAGGGATTACACCAAAGGATGTGATTCTTGCCATTATCGGTCGAATCGGCACGGCCGGTGGTACTGGTTTTGCCATTGAGTTTGGTGGTGATGTCATTCGCAATATGACGGTAGAAGGCCGGATGACCGTGTGTAACATGGCCATCGAAGCAGGTGCCAGGGCCGGTATGGTGGCTGTTGACCAGAATACTATTGATTATGTCCGTGGCAGACCGTTTGCTCCTCAGGGGGATCAATGGGAACAGGCGGTAAAGGTCTGGGAAACCCTGCATACCGATGATGATGCTGAGTTTGACCAGATCGTGGTACTTAACGGTGAGAATATCAAGCCACAGGTAAGTTGGGGCACATCTCCGGAAATGGTGTTGCCGGTGGATGCCAGTGTTCCTTTTCCGGAAGACGCTCCAGATGAAACTCGTAAAGAGGGTTATGCCCGTGCACTGGAATACATGGGGTTGACAGCAGGGCAGAAAGTAACGGACATCCCGGTTGATCGTGTCTTTATTGGTTCCTGCACTAATTCCCGTATTGAAGACTTGCGTCAGGCTGCAGCTGTCGTTAAAGGGCGGCGTGTTGCTGATTCGGTGAAAGAGGCGTTGGTGGTTCCTGGCTCTGGCCTGGTAAAAGCTCAGGCTGAGGCTGAGGGGCTGGATCAGATTTTTGTTGCAGCTGGCCTCCAGTGGCGTGAGCCAGGGTGTTCCATGTGTCTGGCGATGAATGCGGACAAACTGGGTCAGGGTGAGCACTGTGCATCCACCTCCAATCGAAATTTTGAGGGACGTCAGGGCTTTGGTGGGCGAACCCATCTGGTCAGTCCGGCTATGGCTGCCGCAGCGGCGATTGCGGGTCATTTTGTTGATGTTCGTACTTTTGATTTTCCAGAGTCAGTAGCATAAGGGGGGCAGAATTATCATGCAGGCTTTCACTGTTCATAAAGGGGGAGTAGCTCCCCTGGATCGTGCCAATGTTGATACGGACATGATCATTCCCAAACAGTTTCTGAAGTCCATCAAAAGGTCAGGATTTGGGGTTAATCTGTTTGATGAGTTGCGTTACCAGGATGAAGGGTATCCCGGGCAAGACTGCTCCAATCGCCCGCTTAATCCGGATTTTGTGTTGAATCAGTCTCGGTATAAAGGTGTTTCTATCCTGCTGGGAAGGCAGAATTTTGGCTGTGGTTCCAGTCGTGAACACGCTCCCTGGGCGCTGGAGGATTTTGGGTTTCGCTGCGTTATCGCACCCAGCTTTGCAGATATCTTTTATAACAACTGTTTTAAAAACGGCATTCTCCCTATCACGCTTTCTGAAGCGCTGGTGGATCAGTTATTCAAAGAAGTTGAAGCCAGTGAAGGGTATCAGCTGACGGTTGATCTTGAGCGTGAGGTGGTAGTTAAGCCTGGTGGCGAAGATCTGCCATTTACCATTGATACATTTCGTCGCCACTGCCTTTTGAATGGCCTTGATGATATCGGTCTGACGCTGGAGGATGCTGATCATATTCATGATTTTGAGCAGCGTTACAAAGTAGGTAATCCCTGGCTGTTTGCCAGTGAATAATTTGATTTGGGTTCGTTTCCATGCTCTGCGTGGGAATGCGGCTAGTGCATGGTTTCAATGGGTTCGACCCAACCTGCGTCACCCGTCAATCTCATTGAAATGATGCACTAGTTGCTCGGAAGTCTGCACAGAATGAGGGTTAGTGTTTCCTTGATTTCTTCAATCTGCTGTTTGGTACTTAACGTGCCCACCTTAACACTGGCAATATCAGAGGCGAGATTATTGAAACCTTTATCAACCTTCCTGTCGAGCTTGCCAACAATGCGAACCAGATCAGTTACAGTAGTTCCCAACGCTTCCTGTCGGGCTTCTATTTTGCTGACTTCTGAGGGCATACTTCGTTCCTGCATTTTTATAGTAAAAGCTGGCAGTGTAGCAGAGAGTTTGAGAAAGCCGCATAACAGGTAGTTCTGAGGTATCTGGTTGGTTAGGTATGCATTCCCACGGGGGGCCGTGGGAACGAGGTTAAATCGCAGTTTTTAATAAGGAATAACGATGAGCAAACAGATTTTATGTCTTCCCGGTGATGGTATTGGCCCGGAAATTATGACCGAAGCACTGAAGGTGCTGGACGCCGTTAAACAGCGCTTTGGACTCGATATTGAAGTCAGCCATGGTCTGGTTGGTGGTGCTGCCATTGATAAAGATGGTGTGCCTCTGAGTGATGAAACCCTGGTGCGGGCAAAAAGTTCAGATGCCATTTTGTTCGGAGCGGTGGGCGGCCCTGAGTGGGATAGCCAGCCTATGGCGAACCGTCCTGAGAAAGGATTGCTGAAGCTTCGTTCGGAGCTGGATCTTTTTGCCAACCTGCGTCCTGCCATTCTCTTTCCTCAATTAGCGGAAGCTTCCAGCCTGAAGTCTGAGCTGGTGGCTGGTTTGGATATTCTTATTGTTCGGGAACTGACGGGCGGCATCTATTTTGGCGAGCCCCGTGGTGTGCGAACGCTGGAAAATGGTGAGCGTGAAGGTTTCAATACTTACGTTTACCGTGAATCTGAAGTACGTCGTATTGCCAAAGTTGCCTTTGAGGCCGCGCAAAAAAGAGGTGGGCGACTGTGTTCGGTTGATAAGTCCAACGTGTTGGAAGTTACCGCTCTGTGGCGTGATGTCGTGATTGAAGAGTCCGGCAGTTACAGTGATGTTGAGCTGAGTCATATGTATGTTGATAATGCAGCCATGCAACTGGTTCGTGCGCCAAAGCAGTTTGACGTAATGGTCACTGGTAATATGTTTGGTGATATCCTCAGCGACTGTGCTGCCATGCTGACTGGATCCATTGGTATGCTGCCCTCTGCATCACTGAATGAAAAGAATCAGGGTATGTATGAGCCGGTTCATGGTTCGGCCCCGGATATTGCTGGTGAGAACAAAGCGAACCCTCTGGCACAGATTCTGTCCCTGGCGATGTTGCTGCGTTATTCCCTGGGGAAAGGAGAGGTGGCTGACGCTATTGAAAAAGCCGTTAGCGATGTGCTTGATAAGGGCTATCGCACGGGTGATATCGCTTCTGAAGGCTGTCAGCTAATGGGAACCGTAGAAATGGGTGATGCGGTCGTTGGCTGTTTGCTGAATTTATAACTTTTATTGCGTTACTACCATCTCTGCTGCCTGATTGCTGCAGAGATAGTTTTTCCGGGGGAGAGCAGGATGAAAAAAGTAGGTTTTGTTGGCTGGAGAGGTATGGTTGGCTCCGTTCTGATGGAGCGCATGCAGGAAGAAAATGACTTTGCCAGGTTGCAGGGCAAAGGTGTAGAACCTGTATTTTTTACTACCTCTCAACTGGGTCAGTCAGGGCCTGATGTTGGTATTCCTGTGGGTACATTACAGGATGCCCATGATGTTGATGCTCTCCGTGAAATGGACGTTATTATTTCCTGTCAGGGTGGCGATTATACGGATAAAGTCTTTCAACCACTTCGTGACAGTGGCTGGGAAGGGTATTGGATTGATGCTGCCTCTTCACTGCGCATGAAGGACGATGCGGTGGTTATTCTTGATCCGGTTAACCGTGATGTGATTGATCGGGCGCTGAATGATGGCGTTAAGAATTTCATCGGTGGTAACTGTACTGTCTCCCTCATGCTGATGGCTATTGGCGGCCTGTTCCAGCACGATGCTGTGGAGTGGGTAAGTGCCATGACCTACCAGGCGGCCAGTGGTTCTGGTGCACGGAACATGCGTGAGCTGATTAACCAGATGGGTTGTATACAAAGTAATGTTGCAGCAGAGCTGGCGGATCCGGCCAGTGCGATACTGGATATTGATCGTAAAACATCCTCCCTTCTGCGAAGTGCTGATATACCGCAGAATGAGTTTGGCGTTGCTTTGGCTGGTAGCCTGATTCCCTACATTGATAAAGAGCTGGAGAATGGCCAGAGTCGTGAAGAATGGAAGGCGCAGGCAGAGACCAACAAGATTCTTGGTCGTCAGGCATCTCCTGTGCCTGTTGATGGCGTCTGTGTGCGGATTGGTGCCATGCGTTGTCATAGCCAGGCATTGACCATCAAGTTGCGCAAGGATATACCCATGACGGATATCGAAGCGATGATTGCCGGGGCTAATGACTGGGTATCTGTGGTTCCAAACCACCGGGAAGAAACCATACACCAGTTGACCCCCGCAGTAGTGACTGGTCATCTGGGTATCCCGGTAGGGCGTCTGCGCAAATTGAATATGGGGCCTGAGTATCTGACTGCTTTCACTGTTGGTGATCAGTTGTTGTGGGGGGCAGCGGAGCCTCTGCGTCGTATGCTGACAATTTTGCTGTAATCAATTCTTCTTGTCGTCAAATCAGATCGCCGGAAAGAGTATTCCTTCCGGCTTTTACTATATAACAATTAGAAGTTGACTCATGATGCTTACGGAAGAACAGCTGACAGAATTTGCCAGCAACTTTGTCAAAGTGATTCCTCATTGTCTTCACTTGAATATGTCTCTGATCAAAGCCGATCATGATGGCATTGAATTGGAGTTGCCTTACGATGGTCGTCTGGTGGGTAACCCGGAAACTGGCGTTATTCATTCCGGTGCGATCACAACACTTATGGACTCCTGCTGTGGGCTTGCGGTGTTTACTCGTATGGAACAGCTGGAAGCCTGTCCGACTCTGGATCTACGCATTGACCATATGACCGCCGCCGAGCCCGGAAAGCCGGTCAGGGCTTTTGCCGAGGCGTATCATATTACCCGCTCAATGGTATTTACCCGGGGTGTCGCTTATCAGGAGAGCCGGGATAAGCCAGTTGCTCATGCAGTAGGGACCTTTATGCGGGTGGGGAGAAACTCCATGAAGTTGATGCAGGAGCACTTTCAGTGAAGCCCCCAAAAGAACACCAAGGGTTTGCCAGAATCATAAAGGAAGCCCGGGATTCGAGAGATTACAGTATTCTGACCAATGGTATTCCCTATGCCAGCCTGATTGGTATGCAGTGTATGCCTATGGGAGATGATGTACTTTTCACCTTGCCAAACCAGATGACCAATATTGGTAACCCTATTCTTCCTGCCATCCATGGAGGGGTCATTGGCGGCTTTATGGAAATGTCAGCGGCACTGCATTTAATGTTGTTTATGGATGAACTGCGTTTGCCCAAAATTATTGACTTCTCTATTGATTATCTGCGATCAGGGCAGTCCAAAGATACCTATGCTCATTGTGAGGTTTGCCGTCAGGGAGCGAGAGTGGCCAATGTAGCTGTGACTGCCTGGCAAAGTAAAAAAGAGCTGCCTATTGCTATTGCCCGGGGTCATTTCAAACTTTCCAAAGGAAGATCCTGAGACTGGTACGATAGAAACCACTTGCCTGATGTAAAGGCTCTGTATAAAGTCGACGGTTTTCTATCATTTATGCGGTTTTGGTTGAGAACAGAATCAACATTGCATTTGTTTTTTGTGGCTGGGATCTTTTTCCATGAACCGAACATACAATATTGCGATTTATGCTGCCGATACTCTGGCTGGCGAAACTCTGGTTCGGCAATTAGAAGAACAGTTGTTTGATGGTAAACCGTTGCCAGTCCTGAGTTTTTATCCGCTCTGTGAATCTTCCCGGTCTTCAGGCTCAGTTGAGTTTCATGGTGAAACGCTGGAGTTTATGGGTATTGAAGATGTGGATTTTTCTTCGACTGATTTTCTGTTGATGCCCGCAGGCTGTGACCGTAACGCTGAACTGATGACCAGAGCGGTTGAAAGTGGTTGTGTTATTATTGATGCTTCCAGAGGTGCTGCGACACAGGGTTATACAGTACCGGTGATGGCTGGCTTTAATGAGCATTTTCTCGAAGAATCCGTGGAGAATCGCTACTTTGCTGTTCCTGGTACAGCGGCGGCCTGTTTGTTGCCTTTACTGCAAAGGATTCATCAGCGTTTCAGTGTTAGTCGTCTGAGTCTGGTTATCATGCAACCGGTTGCTTCATTGGGTAAGAAAGGCATTGATGTACTGAGTAAACAAACCATTGAGCTGCTTAATGGTCAACCGGTTGAACATGGCGATTATTCACGCCGCCTGGCCTATAACCTGATGCCGGATCAGGACGATAAAGAGGGTGAGCCTGCAGGTAATGAAACCATCATACGTAATGAGTTGCTGCTAGCCCTGGGTGACGAAATAGATATCCGTGTGACCTGTATCACAGCCCCGGTATTTTTTGGTGACAGCTACGTTATTGATCTGGATGCTGTCCAACCGGTTGATATTCAGGAAATACAGTCTTTACTGTTAGAGTTTCCCTGTGTGTCGCTGGCTGAAGATTCTGGGCTGTCAACCGTTGAGGATGTCGCCGGTACTGATCAGATTCATATTGGCAGACTCCGTCAGGGATCAGATTACGGAACAGACTTGAGTTTCTGGCTTGTGGCCGATAGCCTCAAAAGAGGTGCTGTTCATGCTGTTGAATTGATTGGGTTATTGATAAAAGACTTTGCTAAGTGATAACTTAGACTAACTGCTTGGTGTTCCGTGTTGTAAGTAAAGGCTGATCAGAGAAAGGGGGGCTGCTTTCTCGACAGCTGAAGGCAGGAGGGGCTCAAACAGTCTACGTATATAACAAGGATTCACGATGAGACTGCAAAAACTTGTAGTAGTGATATCGGCGCTGGCAGGGGGTATTACTTCCGTTAATTCCCATGCGTTGGGTTTGGGGGAGGTGAAGCTTTATTCTGCATTAAACCAACCCCTGATGGCTGAAATTGAGTTGATGCAAGTCAAGGATTTGACCCGCAGAGAGATACTGACCAATCTGGCCAGTAAGTCAGACTTTGAGCGGGCAGGTGTTGAACGTCCCTTCATGTTGAATAAACTTCAGTTTAAAACTGAAGTTGGCCCTGACGGCAAAGCCTTAATAAAGGTGACCAGCTCGGGTCCTGTTCACGAACCCTATCTCAATTTTCTGGTAGAGGTGCATTGGCCCAGTGGTCGCCTCTTAAAAGAGTACACACTGCTTCTGGATCCACCTGCATTCAATGGGCAGTCATCAGTGCCCGTTGTAAAACCGACGTCTGTCCCGGCTCATTACGGAACGAATCCTGTTCTGGATGAGCCACCAACGACTAATCGTGATTACCTGCCTTCTCCTGATCCTGTTGACTATAAGGACTATAACCAGCGGCAGCCGGTTCAGCCCGTGTCTTCTAATCGCAACTACTCTTCTGCTGGTGGGGCGGCTGTCTCAGGAAAAACATACAGAGTTGAGCGTAATGACAGTCTCTGGGAGATTGCTGAGAAAGTTCGCCCGGGTTCTGATGTTACTGTTCAACAAACCATGCTGGCCATTCAGCGTGGAAATCCGCAGGCGTTTATTGATAACAATATCAATCGTCTGAAGAGCGGCCAGGTTCTCAGAATTCCTGATCGCAGAGATATTACCCGTCTTACGGTTCGTGAAGCCATTACTGATGTTTCAAGACAAAATCGTGAGTGGCAGGGTCGGAGCCAGGTCGCGCAGCTGGATGCGACCCGCAGAACCTCTGCAGTCTCTAAAGGTGGCCAGAAAGCGATTGATGGTAAACTGGCCATTGTCTCTGGTGAGGCAGCCTCCGGACGAGGTCAGGATCTGGGTGGTGATACGGCAGAAGGGAATGCTGCTCTACAGACTGAACTGGCAATGACTCGTGAACAGCTGGATAAGCTGAGTCGTGAAAATGCTGAACTCAATAGCCGACTGAAAGACCTTGATGACCAGATTGCTACGTTGAAGCGTCTGGTGACCATGAAAGATGATCAGATGGCTGCGCTTCAGAGTCAGAGCAAGCCAGAAGCAGTGACTCAGCCGAAGCCTGTCCAGCACCAGCCTGAGTCATTCAAACAGCCTTCAATGATGGATATGTTGTTTGGCAATCCTTTTTTACTGATTCTCCTGGCCTTATTACCGTTGGGTGGGGCTGGTTTTCTATTCTATCAGCGTCGTAAGAAGCAGCAGGAGGCGGTGGCTGATGAAGAAGATGAGATGGACTTCCAGTCACTGGACCTGGATGAGGAGGGCCCGATTGACTCCCCAAAGCCGGTAGCTAAGCCCAGCGAAGAAGATGAACTGAAGTTTGATGAAGCGCTGGCCATTGATGACTCGGTTATCGACGAGCTTGAAATTGATGATGATGAGGAAACAACTCAACAGACGGAAGACCCTCTGAGCGAAGCGGATATTTATATTGCCTATGGGCGTTTAAATCAGGCCGAGGAATTGTTGAATCAGGCTATCTTTAATGAGCCGGACAGGGCTGATTTAAGGCTCAAGCTTCTGGAAGTTCACTCTGAAAGCGGGGAGCTGGATAAGTTTAATCAGGCGCTGGGAGCTCTTGAAGCAACCGGTGATGCAGAGGCCATTCGAGAGGCCGATGCCTTCAAGGCACGTTTCCCGGATGAATTTGAAGGTGTCGCTGCGCCCGTTGACGAAGATGGGATGCCGGATCTTGATCTTGATGATCTTGACCTGGGTGATGACGATGAACAAAGCGTTGATGCCCTTGACGATTTTGATCTTGATCTTGATGACTTTGACATGGGGAGTGAGCCGGAAGTTGCTGCGCAGCCTGAGAAAGCGCCTGAAGAAGTGGCTGATACGGCTGATGAAGATGATCTGGATTTTGATCTTGATGACCTTGATCTCGAGTTTGGAGCCGGTGCTGAGGACGTTCTTGCCCAGGATAGCCAGGCAGCTTTCTCTGATGAAGGCGTTTCCAGTCTTGAGGCTTCTCTTGATGATGATCTTGACTTTCTGTCAGAGAGTGATGAAGTTGCCACCAAGCTTGATCTTGCCCGAGCCTATATGGACATGGGTGATATGGAAGGAGCCTCAGCCATTCTGCAGGAAGTGATTGAGCAGGGCAGTGATGAGCAGAAGCAGGAGGCGCGAAATCTGTTGGAAAGTTGAATCAGTGACTCATAACCGCTAAATCAATACTGTTTCAATGGAAAGCGGGTTCTGAAAAGGACTCGTTTTTTTTTGTATTTGGTCTTGGGTGTCAGGCTGGTGTTTGAGGTTTTTTATTTATCCCAAATTCCGCAGTTGAATTTTTCAGATTATTTCTTTCCCTTGTGGATGTATGATTTTCGCATATTTATAACCCCCCTTTTTTACTATGAAAATGCCACTATTCCGGGCTCTGTAGCCATATTCATGGTTTGGGGTGAGCGGCATTTTCCGCACATGGTTGTTTGGTCATGGATCAATACTGTGAGTTTTTAAAGAACGTAATGCCCGTGGGGCAAGGCCTGCGTGTATGGGCTGGTATTTAGTGCCTGAACGAAAACCCTTAAGACCCTTGTATTCCAGAGGGTTCATAGCATATTGACCATCCGAAGTTATATCGGGAAGTGCGGTTCTTCTGGTAAAATAGCCCGATTCAAGGCCATTTCATCTAATCTTCGACTCAAAAACAACTACGCGACAGGTTCAACCCAGACAACTTTAAATCTGTGAAGTCGATATCGGCAGCATCGAACTCGACCATCGTTCCCGTGATGACATTCCGCAAATCCTGATTGGTTTACAGCATATCTACGTGAATACGGAGGTTCGGGATCCTGTCTTTTCTTTGCTGGAACAAGTTATCCCTGAAAACATAAGCTGCATTAATGGTCGGCCAGGCATGCACTTGTGGAATATTCTTGTGCTCGCCGTGCTCCGGGTAAATCTCAACTGGGATTATGATCGACTTCGCGAAATGGCCAGTCATCATGCCATCATCCGTGCCATG